>CAIJKT010000557.1 GCA_903821255.1 uncultured Lentisphaeria bacterium
TACCTTGAACTCATCATCGCTGAACTGAACAAAACCCGGCAAGGATGGACTTATTATATAGATACAAAAAATGAGTTGCAGCGACTCCGGGTCCTATATGACAGTGGCACGTGGACATTGATTAAGGCGAAGTGCATCGCACCCGGAAGTGCTTTAGGCGGCAAGATGCGGAAGCCGCTGCTTGGAACCTTTCAATCCCTGGAGAATCAGAACACCGTGCTGGATGTTCTCAATATTCACCTGAAAGCCTTTCCCGACTCGACAGACATCCGGAAGAAGCAGTTCATGCAGCTTGCAGAATGGCTGAAGAAGAACCACACGGCTCCATACACAATAATCTGCGGTGATACCAATATCTATAAAGCTGAATCCAACCCGGCTCTACCGCTTAACGAAGCGGGTTTTACGGAAGCCATGAATGATGAATGCACCGCTATCCATGAGAATGCTTTAAGCCAGCGCTTCGACCGGTTCTATCTGAGCCAGGCGTTAATGGATAAGGTAAAAGCCAGTGGAGATGAAAGAATAGTTGACTCCAAGCAGGAATCCGCCAACGGCGACTTTAGGGAATATGCGAAGACGGTTTCAGACCACTTCCCGGTCACGCTGGTAGTTAAGCCATAAACCAATATTTTTGTTCCAGCTGTAAGATTGTCACGCTGTTTACGAATTAGTTATCAATATGCAGGTTTTAGGTCTAACAAACAATGTTTCAAGGAGGATTGAATGAGAAATGGTCTGTTGATTTGTGCAGTGTTGGCCATTTGCCTGTGTCCGTACTATACTTTTGGTGCAGGAGCAGAGGACTACCGGAAGGCGGCTGAACAGTGAGATGCTGCGGCGCAGTTTTATCTTGGCGTATACTATCAAGATGTAGACCAAAACGCACAAACAGCCGTGGAATGGTACCGCAAATCCGCAGAGCAGGGAGACGAACTCGCAAAAAAGGCTCTTAAAGCTTTAGGGTATTAACTTTCGTTAATAATCACTTGACCACCGGTATCTGCGACCAGTCCGTCGTATAGTTCGGCGACAGGTGATCGCGCTTCATCGTCCAGGGACGCTGGATGTCTTCAGATAAGGATGAATAAAATGAGAGACCTGATAATATTTTTCACCACGCTGGCTGTGCTGTACCTGGTGGACTGGCTGCAAAAGTGTCTGGACCGGAGGCAAAGGGCTCGCAAGCAACCCAAGCCACCGGAACAACCAATGGAGCAGCATTGCAGGATGGAGTTTAACAGAACAGGGCGGCCATGCGAATACTGTGGCAAGATACATTAGGAAATATTCGCAATTACAAAACTAAAACGAGTAGGCATCTACGCGCTGTTGAACAAGCAGGACCGGACAGCAGGCCGATCCGGGCAGGCGTGGTGATACACGAGCCCCGACTGGGGGGCATAGTTAATATGCTGCTGCATCGGGGATTTACCGGCTATCAGCGGCGGCTTCTCTGCGGGTTGTTTAGCTTTGGACATATAAGCTCCTGAAAGTGTTAGCGGCTGCTCTCGTAAACCGTTGAATGCTCCAGATGCCGCTTCCAGTTCTCCGCATACTTTCCGGCAAGCTCGGGGCTGCGGATGACCAGAAGGTTCTCGGCATTCCCGGTTTCGGCGGATTTCGTAAAGTTGAAGCTGCCGGTGATGACGGTCTGGCCGTCGATGACCATCACCTTGTTATGGGCGATGCGGTGTTCAGCGTCAATCCAGGTTGCAATGCCGGCATGAACCAGGAAGTCGGCTTCGCTGTACTTCTCGGTCCGCTGGCTTTTGTCGAGGATCACCTTGCAGACCACGCCGCGCTTATGGGCTTCCACCAGCGCTTTGGCAATCGGACTGCTGGTGAAGCTGTAGGCCTGGACCAGAATGTTTTGCTTCGCATTGTCAATGGCGTTTACAACCGCTTCGGTGCAGCCGCCGGACGGGCTGAAGTAGACCATCATGGAGCCCTGGATCACCTTCATGTCCCCGGCGGGGAGGCTGAAAGCGGCGCAAGCGAGCAACAATGCCAGCAGTAGTCTTTTCATGGACTTTATCCCCTCTGGTTTATTAATACAGGCGGACTGTTTGCCTGTGGTCATTAAACACCTTTTTACATATATGATATTCTACCATCACATCAAATTTATACCATGCCGCCCTGTGTTTTTCAACCTCCCGGCGTTACTATTTTTTTCCTTTTAGTGCTTGTTTTCATTTCCTGCGGGTTGTATCTTTTACTTTCAGCAAAAGTATTATCACAGTATGGGAATATTTATAATGGCAGAGAAAATTACGCTTCAGCAGTTGGAATCTTACCTGTGGGGGGCTGCGGATATTCTCCGGGGCAATATGGACGCCTCGGAATATAAA
>CAIJKT010000558.1 GCA_903821255.1 uncultured Lentisphaeria bacterium
GGACTGGACATGGCGGATGATGCGAATATCAAAATGCGGGTATTCGGCAAAGATATGCTGCTCAATACCGCCTGTTTCAGCTTGAAGATCGCCGCCGACGGGAAGGATGCCAAACCGGCTGACCGGCTGCTGGCACTGCATTATCTGCGTTGCGAACTGCCGGTGAAGCCGGCCGGAGAACTGATTTCATTCCGGGATTTTACCGGAGGACAATTCTATTATCAGCCGTTTCTGTCCAGAACCGTGGTGCCGCTGGTCGGACGTTTCGGCAATGACCTTGAGCAATTAAAAAAAAATCTGGACCGCTTCGACTGGTCGCCGCGTGATTTTGGCGATTTTTCCGCTGAAATTAATGCGCTGGGCGCACTCAGCATCACGCTGATTTACCGCCTCGGCGATGATGAATTTCCGGCTGAGGCGGAAGTGTTGTTCGATGCATCGGTAAAACGGGTTTTTGAAGCTGAGGACGCGGCGGTACTAGCCGGCTGAATCTGCATCGGGCTGCTGTAATGCGGGCGTTGCCCGCATTACCGGAGGAGTCAGGTTTTAGGTTTTAGGTTTTAGGGTTTAGGTTTTAGGGTTTCATTCTGACTCCTGACTCCTGACTCCTGACTTCTGGTTTTGTTACTATTGAACGAAGAAATAAATACTGGAATACTGTCATGAATCTTTTTGTTATCGCCGGTTTTCTGGGGTCGGGCAAAACCTCATTGCTGCTTGCTGTTGCCAAGGCGGTATCGGAATCCGGGCGGAAAATGGCGATCATTGAAAATGAAGTCGGCAAGGTCGGCATTGATGATATTGTGCTGCGCGCGGAGGGATTGCCCGTGCGGGAGATTTATTCAGGCTGCGTCTGCTGTTCGCTGCGCCTTGATTTGATTAACACTTTACTGGAACTGGAACGGGAAATAGATCCCGATGTGGTATTCCTTGAACCGTCCGGCGTGGCATCCCCCAGGCAGGTGCTGCAGGCATTAAACGGCTACGGCGGCGAGATTGACCGCAAGCATGTCGCCGTGGTGATTGACGCGGAACGTTTTCTGCGGCTGTCCGACCTGAATATCCCGATCATCGCCGACGGGATTGAGATTGCGGATATTCTGGTAATCAACAAAACCGACCTGGTTGATGCCGACGGTCTGGATGCCGTATCGCGCAGAATCAGAAATATCCGCCCTGACGTTAAAATCATCTATGTATCCGCGCTGAATAACGTCAATGTAAATCTGCTGGTCGAAGAATTTATGTCAACCCCTTTTAAAGTAAAAACTGAAGCGAAAAAATCGCTTTTAGCCCGTGCTCGGCAGGGGATGGAACCGGTTCCGGTGGCCAGAAGTTATACTTTAGCCGCAAACGGCATACTGGCGCATGATTTTTTCAGTGCGCAGCTGGCTGAAATCTTGAGCAATATCGCACGCGATCTGGAGATTGCCGCCTGTAAGGCCATCGGCCATATCAAGGCGGTGGCAAAAGCCGACGAAGGCGGGTATCTGATGGTCAGCGTTACTTCAACCGGTAAAACCCCGGATATTAAAGGCCGTCTTCCCGCCCGGATATCTCAATTGAAAATAGCATTGAATGTAATCGTTTACGGTATAAATTTAAATACAGTGGAAGCAATAGTTGAC
>CAIJKT010000559.1 GCA_903821255.1 uncultured Lentisphaeria bacterium
AGGAGACAAAACAAATGAACAATCAACAAAAATCGAAAAGGAGACTGGAAAAATGAAAAGACAAAAAAGTTGTAAGCCGTTTAATTTCACACTTATAGAACTGCTAATCGTGATCGCTATCATCGCGATTCTTGCAAGCATGCTGCTGCCGGCGTTGGGCAAGGCTAGAGCTACGGCCAAAAAGATAACATGTGCAAATAATCTGAAGCAGATTGGCACCAGCATGGCCATGTATCTCGGTGATTATAAAGATTACTTTCCGCCCTTGGGTAATAATTCTGCAACAATTGCTCCTTGGTATTCCCTGCTCAATAGTGGCAACTTTAAAACATTCAGATGTCCTGAAGCCGTTAATTTACCTGTTTATTTTGCTGAGAAGACCCCTAGCCCTACAGCATTCTGGTTCGATTATGATAACATATCTTATGGACAAAACATTGCCATCAATTCGTATCCAAGCATCAAAAATAATAGATTTAAAAATCCGGCGCAGCGCATTTATGCCGGGGAGTCTGCCAGGGAAGGTGAATTTAGTCTCGGATATGGTGTGATCACCACAACGTACCGGCGTTACCAATTTGCTATCGAAAATTGGAACTTTCGCCATCCGGGGGTAATGAATGGCGTTTTCATGGATGGTCACGTTAAGGCTATGCCCGCAACTAATTATGGGCTTGGTGCTTATAGTACGTTTGCTTGGTTTAACTCTCGTGGTCCTTGTATGTACTTGCGTCCTGGCATATGGCCTGATTCACCACCGAATTATTAATTTATTTGACCGTAGGAATATCACATATGCGAAATGTTAAACGATTATTTAAAAAAATCATACTTAGTGCAGTTATCTCTTTATGCCTTGTGGATACTGCCGACTCTGCCGATGTGGCGATAAAGACCACAGGCAATAGCAGGCAGGTCCATGCATCAAGTTATGAAGCTATCATTAATGCTGATGGCAAGATTGTAAAATTATGCGCAGACGGTTTGGAATTGGCCAGTTCTCTATACTTCTATCAGGGTGGTATTCCGACCATGCGGATTGAATATAGTGATGACAAGGTAATTGTTGTGCGCGGGGAGAAAAGTTCGGTGAAATTTGAGTTTGGAGCGGATAAGATTGATTTATTGCTTACTAATCTTACGGCGCAGATGATTCAATATGTTATTGTATTTGACCCGGGAGTAACTGCAGTAATGAATGATCAAGGCGATCTTTTCAAAACATCGGTTAATTGTAACTGGGATACCTCAACCTGGTTTCGTGGGGATGCAAAATTAAGAGTGGACAGTGTTAAAAATAAATTGTGGGGGCCGTATGAGGGCAACCGCCAGGTTTGGACAACAACTATTGAGCCCAACAGCAACAGAGCCATCAAGCTTACAATAAGCAAAGCATCTTCAGATGAAATGGCTAAAGCTACGGCGGCTCCAGTTTATCAAGCAGGTCAAGCAAAAAAACTCACAAGCGAAAAGCCAGTTTGGAATATCAAAGACCTTGAAAAAACGCCGAAGGTTTATCAGGCAGACGGGTTTGATGCCAATGGGTGTAAAGCAATTTATTATGAGGGACTTCCATATAAAGGCATGCCGACACGTGTATTTGCGTGGCTGGGAATGCCAAAGCTTGAGGAAAACAAAAAAGTTCCGGCGGTGGTACTGGTTCATGGCGGCGGCGGCACTGCATTTGCTGAATGGGTGAGGTTGTGGACTTCACGCGGCTATGCGGCTATTGCGATGGATACGACAGGATGCGTTCCGCGCGGCGCTTTCCCGAAATGGGAGCGTCACCAGTGGGCTGGACCGCCGGGGTGGGACGCAAGTTTCAAGAATATTGATTCACCGCTGAATGATCAGTGGGCATATCACGCGGTTGCTGATATTATTCTGGCTAATTCTCTATTGCGTTCGATGCCGGAAGTTGATGCTGACCACATTGGTCTGATTGGTATATCCTGGGGTGGATATTTAACCTGCATTGCTGCTGGAGTTGATCCCAGGTTCCGTTTTGCTGTCCCGGTATACGGTTGCGGCTATACATTGGATACGAATTTTGCGCCGTCAGTATTATCATTGGGAAAGGAACGGGCGGAACGCTGGATGTCATGGTGGGATCCATCGGAATATCTCAAAAAATCGTCTATGCCAATGCTCTGGGTTGACGGCAGTAACGATTTTGCCTATACGCTTAACGCTTTACAAAAATCGTACAGGCTGCCAAACGGACAACGTACCCTGTGCATTCGGCTGAGAATGAAGCACGGGCATGGTGGTCCCGGAGAAAATCCTGAGGAAATTCGTGTCTTCGCCGATACTTTCATGA
>CAIJKT010000560.1 GCA_903821255.1 uncultured Lentisphaeria bacterium
ATCAACTTTGACCCGGAGACGCTGTCCGCCGCAGTCAGCATTTAATATCTGTCCGGTTATGACGATTTCTCCAGACGTTCCGGAAAGTACATGCGGGGCCGACCACCTGATTGTATTTTTCCCGCCAATATCTTCAACACCCAATACGAACGTTCCAGACCCGCTCACCCTGACCGACGCTGTAAACATTCTGCCGAAATATCCGTCGCCGAATTTGAACGCGCGTTCGGCGCCGTTATCCATAGCGAGTACCGCTTCGCCGTTGCTGACCCGGTAAACGCCGTCACTTTCTTTTTTTACAACGGTGGATGGTGTGGCCGCCTGCCAGTTCATTTCATCGACCAAATTCCCATCCGGCAAAGGATTGATTACGACGGCTAACAATGTAATCAATGAAAAAATATACATTTATTCTCCTGCCGTAGTTATTAATTGAAACAAGAGTCCGTCTCCGGCCGCTAATTTCAGTTCGAAGACCTTGCCGGTGTTTAGAGTTAATGCCGGAAGCAGTTCGCCAGTCTGGCGACTGACTTCCCGTAACGATTTTACTTTAGCATCAAAGGAGAATTTAAAAACTGCATCTTTCATAAAATCCCGGTTAGTCAGGAGAACATAAAATTTGCCGTTATCTCTGTGTACAAATTCTCCGACTACAATCTGTCCGCCTGTAACTTTGCTGACCAGATTCCCTTCTTTTACTGGAAGAGAGTAAATTTTAGGTGGAAGAACCGGACTATGAAAGGTTCCGGTTGATTTAAGTTTCAGCAAGGACGGGCCGAGCTGAAGAATTTCACGGTTGAGTTTCCGCAGCATGGCATAGTGAAAACTCCGGTTGCCGTCGATTTGAATGACTGCGTCTGCCGATGGCTTCAGTTTGCTGTCGATCGGTTCAAGGAACGTAAACCAGCCAATGATTTTAGCTCCGTAAGCCAATGACGAATAGGCCTGCCAGCGCAGTTCCGCTTCGCTGGGGCTGCGATTGGAACCAAAATGAAGCACGGCTAAAATCATTCCCCAATTGGTTTCAGTATTGCCATAGACTTTTTGCATATCGTATAAATTAGCCCACAAGGAGATAGAGTAAATTGGCGGCCTGGTGTGCAATGAATAGTAGTCAACGGTAACATATTTAGGCTTGAATTTGTCGCGGTAATCAATCAGATATTGAACATAAGCGTTATGATCGGCGAAGATATTTTTGGCATAGCAGGGAAGCAGATTGTTAAAATAAGGAACGCCGGGAAGAATTTCCGCCAGTTTAGCTTTTTCGGCAAGTAAACCATCAAAGCGCTTAGGCGTAGGCTCGTCCTTAGCCATTATGACCCACGCACTGGCGGCGCTTTTTGCCTCTTCAGCAGTAATATTGGGTCGTACTATCTGTAATGAATTAAAAGCAGGATCGCCCCAGACGCTGTGATTGGAATAAGCGTATTCGGCATGCATTCTGGGACTATTGTATAATTCACGTACCGCCTTGTAATTGGGACGATCACCGGGGCTTATCCAGCCGAATACCGGAAAACGCTCCTTGCCTTTGGGAACTTCAACCGAAAACTCTGATGCGTAATCTTTGAGCGTTCCAGCCCTGAAGGAAAAACCGGTCAGTTTAATAACGCCGGTTCCGGGTTCGACAATGATTTTAATCGCAACTTTAGCGCTGTTTGCCGGTGCATCATACTGATCAAAACAAGCAATCCACTCATCCGTGGTGGAAGGTAAAATCTGAGTGCGAGTCAGCAATACCTCATTTTGACTGTTTAAAAATTCCACCGTGAATTTGGCTGACTTGTTACACTGAACACTGGCCTGATAAAATCCCCGGAAGACATAAGTTCCGGTAAATTTGCCGGCAATGCCGGGCGCCTCCAAGGTTTGGGCGCTTGCAGCCGCTTGAATTTGCCAGGTTTGGCTATTTGTTTCTACTCCCCCGGCGACGATGGCAAGTTGTCCGTCGCTTCCACCCGACCAGCCGCGGGGACGATTATTTGTAATTTGAGTAAAGTTCCCATTCGGAAAAAGGTTCTCTGCCCCATGCATGAAACCAGCTATCGTCATTAGCGCAACAGAGATTAAGATTTTTTTCATGTTTAAATTAATCCTTTGTCATTTCTAATTTGAACAAACGGCCCTCGCCGGCTTTTAAATCCAGATCAATTGCTTCTCCGAAGAAGTTGAACCAGCTATGATCAATTTTCAGGGGTGTTTCCAGTTTCCCCGTGAGCGGACTGACTGGAGCAATTGACTTTACCTGATCGGCAAATTTTATTTCAAGTTTTGCGTCGGCAAGAAAACTGCGATTGACAATCATAACATACAGTTCTTTAGTTTTCGGATTGACAAATTCGCCAGCCAGCCCGTCCCCGTTTTTAATTGATTTTACCAGAGATGATTCCTTCAAACTTTGACAAAGGAATGGCACACTGTGATTGAAATATATCCCCGTACTATTCAATGCAAGCAGCGTTTTGCCTAATTGCAGGACTTGGGCATTAATTCGCCGTATCATGGAGTAGTGGTAGGTGCGGTTGCCTTTGGTGTCTATGGCGGCATCTTTCCAGTCG
>CAIJKT010000561.1 GCA_903821255.1 uncultured Lentisphaeria bacterium
AGTTCATGATCCTGTCTAAAAATTTTCACCTGCCGGACTATTTCCGCAGGATTTGCTCTTTCCGCAGAAGCAAATGCTGTCGCCATCTGTACACTCCTAAATATAATCTTTTATAATTATAGATTATATTATATAATTCGTACAATTAAAAGTTTTTTTCAGAAATAGAACGTTTTTTTATGGAAATTAGTGTAGGTTAAGCTATAATTAGCTCCTTTCAACCAATAAAATATTAGTAAATTATGTTTAAAGCAAAGACTTTTCTTGAATGGTGGCAGAGTGAATGCCGGAATTTCGAAGCAATCTTATTCGATATTGACGGCACTCTGGTCACCGGCCTGCATCTGCTTGACGGCGCAGATGTCCTTCTGGAGCAACTTAAACAGCAGCATTTTCCGTTTTATCTGCTGACGAACGACGGCAACCATTCGTTACAGGAAAAAAGCGTAATTGTCGGCAAAGCCGGGCTGAAAATATCGCCGGATGAAATTGTGTCTTGCGGAATGGCGGTCTCGCATTTTGTGGAACATCATAATGCGTTCGGCCAAACTTTTTTTGTGATGGGTGACCTCGGCAAACCGTGCTATGCAGAGCTTGCCGGGTTGAAAGTATGCCGGGACGTATCTCAAATCAATGCATGTTCAGGCGTGATTATCGGCGAAGGCTTTTATGACTGGCAGAAAAATATCAACGCAGTCTTCAATTTTTTCATCAAGAATCCGGACAGGCCCTTGCTGGTGCCTAATCCGGACAGCTACTGGCCGAACGGCAAAGGCGGAGAATTCGGCATCGGAGCAGGCGGCAAAGCAAGATTCATCTGCGGAATCCTTGAAGAAATGGGCATTTCCGTTAAGCCGGAATATTTCGGGAAGCCGTATCCGGCGATCTATGAATATACTGTCGATCTTTTAAAACGGCGTTTCGGACTGGCCGGGGATATCAGTTACAGCAAAATACTTATGCTCGGGGACTCGCTTAAGTCAGATATAAAAGGAGCAAATATGCTGGGCATAAAATCCGGGCTGATGCTTACCGGGATTACCACTGCCGAACAGGCCCTGACGGCCAAAGGCGGATTAAAACCGGACTTCATCTTCGAAACGATCGGCTGACTTGTCAGTCTACTGTTCTATAATAATTTTGCTTTCATCTGAATTAGCTCTCAGTTCCGGCGCATAAATGGCTTTTGCCTGGGCAGGCAGCGCGCTGAATCTTCCTGGAAATTGAGCTCTTACTCTGTAAGTCAGACTGTGAATGCCGCGCGGCAGTTCGCGGATGTAGAAAGATACTTCGCGTTCCCGGTATTCGACATAAGCGCCCAATCCGGCGCCGCAGTAGCCGCTCAAATATTCAGCAGGCTCGAAGCCTGCGGCTTTATGATCGGAAATAACTACATACCCGAAATCGTTTTTTGCATTGAAAACCATTTCGATTTCAACCAGATCGCCGGCGTTCAACTGATCCCCGTCAGCAAGCGGCTGTTTGTTATATTTTTCCACCGTCTGCAAAAGCGGGCTGCCGCCGATGCCGGGCCTCTGCTGCACAGCATTTTCTCTTACTAATTTGTAATATTTCCTTTCCAGAGACAGATCGGATTGTGCACTTTTGATCGTCTTCTCTAGTGAAAAGAAGGACATTGAAGCGTTGAAGAACAGCGGCCCGGTTCCTTTGCGGCGGAGTTCAATGGTATGCTTGCCGGATGATATATCAGAGCCCTTTAGAAGTAATTCAGCATCATAAGTAAATATATTCCGGGGACTGATGCTGACTTGTTTTTTCAACTGCCCGTCAAAATATACTTCCAGATTGATATTGGAACTGATCTCGTTCGAAGACGCAAAATAGTCCGCAACCGCTTCCACACACAATGCCGTTTCTCTTGGAGAATTCCAGTGTGCGGAATTTTTCCGGTTGGTCACCAGATATTTGGCCAGCCAGCCGGTAAGCTTGTCTTTGGGCTTGCAGAGCGAAAGCAGTTTAAGGTAAAAAGCCTGTGTTTCAATTTCGTTGCCATACCAGTTCCACCATGGATTGCTTTGCGGAAATTTAAGATATGCGGTCTGGTTCTCCGGGTCTTGAATACAGAACTGGTCAATGTTCTGCAAAATCATGTCGAGCCTGGGCTTGTCCGCAATTATCCGGAGGGTAAGCCCGCACAAAGTCAAGCCGTAAAGACTTAACTGACTGCGTCCGGCATACAGTTGCTCTGTCATAAAATTATCTCTCTGCCCGGCAAGCGTCAGTACATAATTAACCAGCGCATCGTTATTGGAAACCGCCGGCGCTTTCTTTGCAGCCAGTCCGGCCGCCCTGGCCTGCTGCCACACTTTCAGCCATGCCACGCCGCGGGACAGCATCGTCTGATCTACGTTAATTCCGTTATCCCGGGCAGTAATCAGCCCTCTGACCACATAAGCCGTCATGTCCGGCCAGGAATTTTCATAGAACCCGCTGAACCAGCCCCAGCCGCCGTCTCCGTTTTGCATCGCCATCATAGTTTCAAGCGATTTCGCGGCATACTCCGCCAGTCTGGCGTTGTCAAACACAGGCAATGATTCAAAGCGTTTCCAGCGTTCGGCGCGTTCTCTGGCATCCCCCTGTTCTGAAGAATTCAAGTTTGTCAGCTTGTTTTTTAAATCACTAAGAGAAATATCAAACTTCTTCAAAGCTTTAGCCACAGTCACGGCCGGCACGAACCGGTTGACGGCACTGATCGTGTCTTTGCCTTCCGGCCCCATCAGATATGGCAGCGCATCAACTACAGACATCGCGATTGACGGAGAATATCTCACGGATATCTGCACTGATTCCGGAATCCTGTTTGCCGGAACGTCAAATGTGATAAATGCGCTTCCGCTTGAATCATCATTCAGGCATCCGCTGCAGGATACCTGTTTTTCAATGCCGTGAATGTCCACCGGCAGGTCCATTTTAACCGCATCGGAACCGTTTTTTCCGGCAGCCGATATTTCAACGCCCGCAATACCCTTTTTAAACGCCCTGACCCGCCATTCAACTCTGACATTACCGCCTGTCGGCACAGCCACGTCCCGGTCCGCGGTATCAATTGATTTTATGGAATCACCTTCCAGCCGCAGCATTACTTTCGCAGATTCAGCGTTTTTCTCATAATTATGAACAATCCCGGCAATTACCACTTCATAATCATCGGTAAGGAACCGGG
>CAIJKT010000562.1 GCA_903821255.1 uncultured Lentisphaeria bacterium
AGGAGTTCGACGAGTGTAAAATTCTGTTGCCGTTTCATAATCTTTTTCTCCTTATTTGATCAGGTTATGTTCAATCTTATTTTTATGGGCTGCGTGCTATCTGTTAACCGGAAGCAATTTCCTGACCGGCATGGCGTCTCCTCCTTGTTTAATGTGTTATGCCGGGTTTCTCCTATGCCCGGCGTTCCAGCCGCTGTGCGGATACGTTATAATTGCCACTACCGGACGATCAGGGCATGGACTCTTTCTGGTAGGTGCGCCAGTTCTTCTTATAGTCGGTGTACGTCATTTTCGAAACGTGCTGATCGACGAAGAGGTAACTGCACTTGTTGCTGTGGGCGAAGAAGCTGGTGGATGAGCTGTACATAACGCTCAAGTTGCCGCCTCTGGCGACCGCTATCTGATGCCAACGCTCAGCCAGGCTGATGGCGTTGGAAGGGGGCAGTTTGCAGTTAAGGTATCTGCCGACCGTAAAACCCGAACTTTTAGCCGATGCGCTGGTGTCCCAGAGATAGCCGTTTGACTGATAGCTGCGCGGGGTGCCCGGCACAGTAAGCGCCGCGCCGTTGTAGTCGACTTTATCGCGGACGATGTTGTCGCTGGGGCATTTCACCAGTCTGAATTTGCTGGGTGTCGTACCGGGGAGATACGTGGGGTTGTAGACACCGGGGGGATAAAGCGGATAGTCCCAGCCGCCCCAGGGACTTGAGGGCAGACAGGCGTTGAAGTCGTTGGTGTAATTCGCAATTGCCATTCCAATCTGTTTAAGATTGGATGTGCAGGCGATCCCTTTGGCGGTTTCCCTGGACTTGTTCAGCGCGGGCATCAGCATTGCGACCAAAATAGTAATGATGGCGATGACAACCAGGAGTTCGACGAGTGTAAAATTCTGTTGCCGCTTCATAATCTTTTTCTCCTTATTTGATTATGTTCAATTTTATTTTTACGGGTTTGTGTGTTATCTGTTAACCGGAAGCAATTCCCCGACCGGGCATGGCGTCTCCTCCTTGTTTAATGTGTTATGCCAGATTTATCCTTGTATGGTTTTTCTGTAATACTCATGATAAGCGGCGCGGCTGGCCTCATCAGTGCGCATAAATTCACGATATCCCCAGGTCATGTTGCATTCGGAGTAGGCGGACATCAGTTCAAGCTTCCGGATTAACCGCTCAATCGGCACCATCCGCCAGTCTTTTGAAAAATGCGGGTTGTTGACATCGCCCTTTGCGCCGTACCGGCGAACAAAGTCATCAATATCTGACACCGGCAGTTCTCCGGTTTCCACATTACCCCAGAAGCGGGTTCCCGCGTTGCGGCAGGCCGCGGCAAATGCTTCAATAAATAAACTCGTATCCTGGGCCGTAAAGCAGGAGAGATGCTGACCGCCATTGTCCTGCAAACACAAAATATCGATTTTGGCATGTACCAGCAGCTCTGACCATGCATCAACATATTCCTGCGGTTCGTAATAGATGAAATCCATGACACTGCCGGTCGTGTCCGGCATAAAAAACGGCGATACGGCAACAGGCAGGCGCGGCGTTATGGCCTTGCAGCGTTCGACCGCTCCCTGATATAATTCACCTATCTTTTTCATCCATCCGCGCGGCATATAAATTTCATACGGCAGATACCATCCGGAAAAAGAATCATGCTTGCCATAGCGTTCATGAATCATGGGAATCGACACGTCCAGCAGGCGCAGTTCCCGGGCAGGATCGAAATCTTTCCACCACGTTTCATTTCCGCCAACCGAAACAATCGCCTGCATCTGCCGCCTGTCACATTCGGAAAACAGAAATTCCAGCAAATCCGGACCGGCCGCTGAAGAGCGCGCCATACACTCATTGATTCCCGTGAAAAAGAACATCATGTTGAATCCGATATCCTGCATCTGATCAAATTGCCGCATCCAGCCATCACTGGTCAACTGATAATTATAGTCGTCAGGCATGAAGATTGAATGTCCGAGATTCCACAGCGCACCAGAAATCAAAGGTTTGCAAGTCATTTATGATATTCTCCCAAGTTCATATCATCATTGTTGATATTATGTAACATCATTGCTGATACTATATTATAGTTACAATATTGTAAAATGTCAAGTGGTTCAAGTGAAATTATCTGCAAAATTAAGGATATGAAATATCAAGGTTTTCCTGCTGGCTGGAGTGAACACGGATTTTCATCTGCGATGACTTAAAGATTAAATATTTTTGTATTAATAGGGGTTTGGGATTTTGACTTTTTGAATATCCGGTATATCTTTA
>CAIJKT010000563.1 GCA_903821255.1 uncultured Lentisphaeria bacterium
AATAATTTCTAAAATTATTGAGTTCTAAAACTCTAAAGTTGGAGAATAGAAAGTGAAAAAGGAAAAGTTGGGAATCTGGAAATCAGGGAATGTGTTATGCTCAAAGACACTCCAATGTATCGGAGTGCGGAAAGCGGAAAGTGCGGAACGGATGTCCAGAATGTATATGTGTTTGTCCAGAATGGCTCATAGGCCCCATTGCGAAAATGATTGTGCTCAACGACACTCCAATATCTCGGAATATGATGTCCGAAATGGTTTTGGCATAGTGCCGTCCGTTCCGGACGGAACTGTCCAAAATAAGGGAAGATGGTGTCCAGAATGGGTGTAAAATTGAAAGCATTGTGCTCAACGACTATCCAAAGTGTCGGAGTAGGCGGTCCGAGATTATGGTTGTTTCTTAATAATGCGGAAATATAGCGATTCCATATTTTTTTGTAAAAAATTAATAAATTATCACAAATTTCAATTGACTTAATCGGGTTTACGGGGTAAAATTATAGTATTGAACCGGTTTTAAAACAGTTTTAATTAAAAATCGGTTTAAAACGTGTTTAACAAATCAAGGTGTATAGATCATGAGTAACAAAGTCATCAAAGTCGGGATTGCCGGTTTTGGACGCAGCGGTTACGGCATTCATGCCAACTGGCTGAAAAACGATGAGAAGTACAAGATCGTCGCGGTAGCCGATAACATTCCGGAACGGCGTCAGGATGCGGTCAACGAATTTGGCTGCAAAGTATATGAGGATTACCAGGAATTGCTCAATGCCGGCGGCTTTGACCTGTTCGTCAATGCCACACCGAGCCGTTTCCATGTGGAAGCGTCACTGGCCGGATTGAAAAAAGGTTACAACCTCCTCAGCGAGAAACCTTCCGCCCGCACCGTGGAACAGTTCGACCAGATTGTTGCGGCGGCCAAAAAGGCGAAGAAGGTCTTTTATCCCTTCCAGAATTCCCGTTTCTATCCGTTCTTTAAGAAAATGTGCCAGATTATTGATTCAGGCGTGCTGGGGGAAATCGTTTTCATCCGCTCCAACTGGAGCGGGTATGCCCGTCGCTGGGACTGGCAGACACTGCAGGATCAGCTTGGCGGTAATCTGCTGAATACCGGACCGCATCCGGTCGACCAGGCAATCGTCCTGTTCGGCGAAGGCTACTCGGAAGTTTTCTGCAAAATGTATGCCAACCATTTCCCGTTCAAAGGCGATGCCGAAAACTTCTGCACGCTGACCATGCACGGCAGAAATAATCCGACGATCGAGGTGGTCTTGAACTCTTTCCAGGCTTATCCGCAAGGCGATATGTATAACATCAGCGGCACTCTCGGCGGCCTTACCGGCGGTCCGAGCGGGCTGAAATGGAAGTACTTTAATCCTGCGGAAGCTCCCGCGCAGAAAATGTGGGAACCCTGGAGTCTGAACCGCGGCTATTGCGGCGAAACCCTCCCGTGGGTAAATGAATCATGGGAATACAGCGACACCAATTCCAACAGCACCGGTTTCAGCACCATGGTCAAAGCCCTGTACGGTGATCTGTATGAGGTTCTGGTCAACGGCGCGGAACCGGAAATTAAGCATGAGCAGGTTCGCCGCCAGATCCATGTCATGGAAGAGGCGCATCGTCAGAACCCGCTTCCGAAGCGCAAAAAGTAATAAAGCTCTTTGCGATTGTACAAGTATTCAAAGCCCGGCTTTCAAGCCGGGCTTTTTTGTCTCCTGTCTGCATTGCCAGATATTACATAAATGTAATGATTACAAATTTGTACTACAAAAATGTTATAAATTAGGCTTGTGCGATAACCTTAATAAAAATCATAATTCTTTTGTAATAAATTATTTATGCAATAATATACTATTATGGCATGGAAAATGTTAATATACTCTGTAATTATTGAATTTAAAAATTAAAGTTAACATACCAGGGAGACAGGAAAATGGATCAACCGGGACAGCAAAACAGTTACCATCCCGACCAGCGCGGGCTGTATGACTTTAAAAACGAGCACGACGCGTGCGGAGTGGGTTTTGTCGCAAACATTGACGGCAAGCAGTCGCATAGAATTGTAGAGCATGGAATAGAAGTCC
Source organism: uncultured Lentisphaeria bacterium (assembly GCA_903821255.1). Next base: position 2,088 of record CAIJKT010000563.1, read on the forward strand.
TGAAGCGGCTGCTGCATCGCGGCGCGGCCGGCGGCGATCCCGATACTGGTGACGGCGCGGGCATTCTGCTGCAAATCCCGGATGAGTTCTTTCGTGGTGCCGGATTGGGCTTCGAACTGCCGTCAGCCGGGGAATATGCTGTCGGCATGGTGTTTCTGCCGCAGGATGACAAGCAGCGCAAGAAATGCATGGACATAATCTGCGACACTGTCACCGGGGAAAGCCGTCGTTTTCTAGGCTGGAGAGATGTGCCCGTTGATGAGAAATCCCTTGGTAAAATCGCCCGTGACAGCCGTCCCGACATCAAGCAGTTCTTCGTTGCCGCCAGCAAGGACGACAAAGACGATGTCACGTTTGAACGGAAACTTTACGTTATCCGCAGAATGATTGAAAAGACTGTTCAGGCTGAAACCGGCGCTGGAGACCGTTTTTATGTGGTCAGCCTTTCCTGCCGCGTTATCATTTACAAAGGCCTGCTGATGGCGCCGCAGGTGCCGAAGTTCTTCCCGGACCTGACCTGCAAGGACTTGAAAAGTGCGCTGGCAATCGTGCATCAGCGTTACAGTACCAATACTTTCCCGACCTGGCCGCTGGCGCAGCCGTTCCGTTACCTGGCGCACAATGGCGAAATCAACACCCTGCGCGGCAATATCAACCAGATGAAAGCCAGGGAGAATTCGTTTGAATCCGAACTTTTTGGCGGCGACATCAAGAAGCTGCTGCCGATCGTCCAGGAGGGGCAAAGTGATTCCGCCTGCCTCGATAACGCCCTGGAAATATTTGTGAACGCCGGCAGAAGTCTGCCGCATTCAATGATGATGCTGGTTCCGCAGGCCTGGGGCAAGGACTACCACCTGGGCCACGATTTGCGCGGGTTCTTCGAGTACCATTCCGGCCTGATGGAACCGTGGGACGGCCCGGCCGCGCTTGCGTTCTCCAACGGCAAAGCCGTCGGAGCGATGCTCGACCGCAACGGCCTGCGTCCCGCCCGCTATACCATCACTAAAGACAACTTTATCGTGCTCGCGTCGGAAACCGGCGTGCTGGACATACCCGCAGAGAATGTGGTGAAGAAGGGCCGTCTCGGGGCCGGGCAGATGATCTATGTTGACCTCCGCAGAAAACGGGTGATGTTCGATGCGGAGATCAAGAATCTGGTCTCCAGACGCCAGCCGTACCGCCGCTGGGTTGAGGAGAACAAGATTTCGCTGCACGGGCTGTTTGACTCCGTGGTGCCGACGATCGTCAGCAAGGATATTATCAGACACCAGATGCTTTTCGGTTATACCCGCGAAGACATCAATATGATTATCAAGCCGATGGCCTTGACCGGGCACGAACCTACCGGTTCCATGGGCAATGACGCCGCACTGGCGGTCCTTTCGGAAAAGCCCCAGCTGCTGTTCAACTACTTCAAGCAGTTGTTTGCTCAAGTCACCAACCCGGCGATCGACCCGATTCGCGAAGAACTGGTCATGAGCCTGATGACTTACATCGGCAATCAGGGCAATATTCTCGATGAAAAACCGCTTCACGCACATCTGGTCAAGCTTAAAAACCCGATTCTGACCAATGAAGACCTGGAGCGCCTGCGTTCTTCCCGGATTCCGTCATTCCAGGCGGCCACGCTTCAGACGGGCTTTTATTCAGGCAACAGCGGCAAAGGCCTGAAGCCGGCGATAGAAGAGCTTGCCCGGAAGGCCGAAGACGCCGTCCGAAGCGGCAAGAGCGTGATCATCCTCAGCGACAGGGGGCTTGATGAAGGCCATGCGCCGATCCCCGCGCTGATGGCCGTGGCCGCGGTCAACCGGCACTTGAGCAAATGCGGACTCCGCACCAGCGCCGGCCTGGTTCTGGAAACCGGCGAAGCCAGGGAAATCATGCATTATGTATTGCTGCTGGGCTACGGCACGACTGCGATCAATCCTTATCTCGTGCTGGAAACCGTAAATAATCTGGTTGACGCCGGCCAACTGGAAAAAGTGGATACCACCACCGCAATAGAAAACTATATCAGCGCGGTTTGTAAAGGCATCCTCAAGGTCATGTCGAAAATGGGTATCTCGACGCTCCGGAGCTATCGCGGCGCGCAGGTGTTTGAAGCGGTCGGGCTTGATGACAGGATGATAAATGACATCTTCACCGGAACCGCGTCCCGGATCGGCGGCATCGGCTACGAAGAGATTGCCATGGAGGCGCATGCCCGCTATCTGAAGGCGTTCAAGCCGGAACCCGGCACGCTGGAAATCCTCGACGCCGGCGGCAGCTACCACTACCGCCGGAATGGCGAAGCGCACCTGTGGACGCCGGAGACCATCTCCGCGTTCCAGCAGGCGGTACGCAATAACGACCGGCAGAAATACCGGGAATACGCGGAGTACATCAACCGGCAGGAAAAGCATCTGTGCACGCTGCGCGGCCTGTTCAAATTCAAAAAAGTCAATTCCATTCCGCTGGAGGAAGTCGAATCCGCCGCTCAGATTGTCCGGCGGTTTGTGTCCGGCGCCATGTCTTTCGGCTCGATCAGCAAGGAAGCCCATGAGACCATCGCCATCGCCATGAACCGGCTCGGCGCCATGAGCAACAGCGGCGAGGGCGGCGAAGATCCGGAAAGGTACAAACCGCTGGCGAACAATGACAGTCTCTGCAGCGCAATCAAGCAGGTTGCCAGCGGCAGATTCGGCGTCACCGGCGAATACCTGGTCAATGCCCGCGAACTTCAGATTAAAGTAGCCCAGGGGGCGAAACCCGGCGAAGGCGGACAACTGCCGGGGCACAAGGTCAATAAAGTGATCGCCAAAGTCAGGCATTCCACGCCCGGCGTCACCTTGATCTCCCCGCCGCCGCACCACGATATCTATTCGATTGAAGACCTGGCGCAGTTGATTTATGACCTGAAAAATGCCAATACCGCCGCCAGGATTTCCGTTAAGCTGGTTTCTGAAGTCGGCGTCGGAACCGTGGCGGCAGGCGTTGCCAAGGGCCATGCCGACATGGTGCTGATCAGCGGCCACGACGGCGGCACCGGGGCTTCCCCGCTCACTTCGATCAAACACGCCGGCCTGCCATGGGAACTCGGTCTGGCCGAAACGCAGCAGACACTGGTGCTGAACAACCTCCGCGACCGCATCCGGGTCCAGGTTGACGGCCAGCTCAAGACCGGGCGCGACGTGATTATCGGCGCACTGCTCGGGGCCGAGGAATTCGGCTTTGCCACGACGGTGCTGGTCTCCATCGGCTGCGTGATGATGCGCAAATGCCACTCCAACACCTGTCCGGTCGGGGTCGCCACTCAGGACCCTGAACTGCGCAAGCTGTTCCGCGGCAAACCCGAGCATGTCCAGCACTTCCTGATGTTCATTGCGGAGGAGGTGCGCGAATATCTGGCGATGCTCGGTTTCAGATCGCTGGAAGAGGCCGTCGGCCGCTCCGATATGCTGGAATTCAATGAGGCGATTAACTTCTGGAAGGCTAAAAACCTCGATTTCTCTAAAATATTTGAACGTTCCTGGGATACAAATCTGCCGGTACGCTGCATGAAGTCGCAGGACCATGGCATTGACAAGGCGTATGACCACAAGCTGATTCCGAAAATCCAGGATGCGCTTGAAAAGAAGACGCCGGTTAAGCTCGAAGAGACTATCTGTAATGTTGACCGCACTGTCGGCACCATGATGTCCAGCCTGATCGCCCGCAAATACGGCAATGCCGGTCTGCCGGAAGATACCATTAACGTGACTTTCCGGGGCTGTGCCGGACAGAGTTTCGGCGCGTTTCTGGCGCACGGCGTAACTTTCACGCTCATCGGCGAAGCCAACGACTATGTCGGCAAAGGGCTTTCCGGGGGCAGGATTATCGTCCGCCCGCCGGGAAAGATCGATTTCCAGCCTGAAGAAAACATTATTGCCGGCAATGTCCTGCTTTACGGGGCAACCGGCGGCAAGCTGTTTATCAACGGCCAGGCCGGCGAACGTTTCGCCATCCGCAACAGCGGCGCGGTCACGGTGGTTGAAGGCGTGGGCGACCACTGCTGCGAATACATGACCGGGGGCCGCGTCGTCGTCCTGGGCAATGTCGGCGTCAACTTCGCCGCCGGGATGAGCGGCGGCATCAGCTATGTTTACGACGAGAACAACGATTTCGACCAGAAATGCAATCTCAATATGGTGGACCTGGAGCCGGTCGTGCTGCCGGAGGATGTCACTGAACTGAAGGCGCTGATCGCCGAACATCTTGCCGCCACCGGCAGCCCGAAAGCCAAAGCGATTCTGGATGAATGGGAGGACTGCCTCCCGGCATTCGTCAAGGTATTCCCGATCGACTACCGGAAAGCGCTGGGGCAGATGCTCAAGGAAGACGAAGAAATCGAACGCAAAATTGAAAACAACTAACTGACACTGAGGTGATATATGGGAAAGCCAAAAGGTTTTATTGAAATAGAGCGGCAGGAACCGGAATACCGGCTTGTCGAAGAGCGGCTCAAGGATTTTAATGAAGTCGAAGTCCGCCTGAGTGACGAACAGGTACTGCTGCAGGCCGCGCGCTGCATGAACTGCGGCGTTCCGTTCTGCCACGGCTGCGGCTGTCCGCTGGCCAACGTCATTCCGGAAATGAATGAACTCATTTACAGCGGACACTGGCAGGAAGCATTGAAAATATTGCTTTCCACCAGCAACTTCCCGGAGTTCACCGGCAGAATCTGTCCGGCGCTCTGTGAAACTTCCTGCACCATCGGCATCCATGCCGGCCCCGTTTCCGTCCGCCAACTGGAATTGTGGCTGGTGGAAAAAGGATTCAGTGAAGGCGCGATCAAGCCGTCCCCGCCGGTGATGAGAACCGGCAAAAAGATCGCGGTGGTCGGCTCCGGGCCGGCCGGGCTGGCGGTCGCCGACATCCTGAACAAAAAAGGCCATAGCGTCACGGTCTTTGAAAGAGATAAATATGCCGGCGGCCTGCTCCGCTACGGCATCCCGGACTTCAAATTGTCCAAAACCGTCGTTCAGCGCCGGGTCAACCTGATGGCGGCGGAAGGCGTCTGTTTTGAAACCGGCGTCGAGATCGGCAAAGACATTGCCGGCAGCTATCTGAAGAGCCGCTTTGATGCCGTCTGCCTCTGCAACGGCGCGAAAACGCCCCGCGACCTTCAGGTTCCGGGACGGGAACTTGACGGCATCCATTTCGCGATGGATTATCTGCACCAGCAGAACTGCCGTGTTTCCGGCGAGCCGGTAAAAGGGCAGGACATTCTGGCCAGGGGCCGGAAAGTCGTTGTCATCGGCGGCGGCGATACCGGTTCCGACTGCGTCGGCACGGCCTTGCGGCAGGGCGCAAAAGCCGTAACCCAGATCGAGATTATGCCGCAGCCGCCGGCGGAACGCCATGAATCCACTCCCTGGCCGCAGTGGCCGTACCAGCTTCGCACCTCCAGCAGCCACAAAGAAGGCTGCGAACGGATGTGGAGCGTGCTGACCAGGAGCTTCTCCGGCAGCGGCAATATTAAAAAGCTGAACCTGGTAAAAGTGGAATGGGAAAACGATAAACTCGGTCGCCCGGCCAAAATGAAAGAGATTCCGGGTTCGGAATTTTCCCTGGAAACCGACATGGTGCTGCTGGCGATGGGGTTCACCGGGCCGCAGAAGTTCGGCGCGATCGAGCAGTTCGGCGTGAAGCTGGATAACAGAGGAAACGTCGCCGTTGATCAGGACGGACAGACTTCGGAGCACGGCATTTTTGCCGCCGGAGACATTGCCGCCGGCCCCTCCCTGGTCGTCAGGGCCATCGACGCCGGCAGAAAAATGGCCGATGCGGTTGACGCCTTCCTGAAAAAGAGCTGAGTAAAACCGGTAGCCGGTTAAGTTTTTCATTAACCATTCTGCACATATTGGACACATCTGTGCAGAATGGTTTTGTTGTTTTCTTTGTCTGGCGATCTCGCTTTTTTCTGACATTCCGCACAGCCGTTCCAGTAGTTCTGCCCATGCGGCCGGCATGACATAACGGGCAGCCGTCCGTATTTTGGACAGCCTGTTCCGAGATATTGGAGTGTCGCTGAACTCAATGCTTTTCAGTTTTACAAACATTCCGGACACCATCCTCCCTTATTTTGGACAACACTTTCCCTCATTTTGGACTCCTGCGTCGCTCAACGGTTTTCGTAATCTGAGAGGTCTGGGAAATATGGGAATACCGCCCGGGACGGACGGCACTACACCAAAACCATTTTGGACAGCCGACTTACACATTTTGGACAACACTTTCCCTCATTTTGGACTCCTGCTTCGCTCAACGGTTTTCGTAATCCGGGAGTTCTGAGAAGACTGGGAATTCCGGGA
>CAIJKT010000564.1 GCA_903821255.1 uncultured Lentisphaeria bacterium
GGGGTTGCTGAGAATTCCGGGTACGTCGCTGAGGAAAACCAGCTTTCTGGATTTCAGCGCCTCGGCAATCTTGCAGGCCGCGATGTCCGCGTTGATGTTGTATACCTGGCCGTCTTTGCCCACGCCGAGCGGCGGAATTATCGGAATGATGTCATTTTTCACGGCTTCCAGTATTTTTTCCGCATCAACCCCGACAATGTCTCCGACAAAGCCGATATCAATCTGTTCGCCGGTAGTTTGATCTTTGGAATACATTTTTTCCGCTCGGAGCATTTCCTTGCCTGAAATGGAAACGGCTTTGCCGCCGAACAACGCGGCTTCGTCGATAAGATTTTTATTGATCACGTTGTGCAGAACGTCATCCACTACTTTGATGGTTTCGGCGCAGGTGACCCGCAATCCGTTGACGAATTTTGTTTCAATATTGCGTCTGGTCAGTTCAGCGGTAATGGCCTTGCCGCCGCCGTGGACCACGACCGGGCGCATTCCGATGCATTCCATCAGCACCACGTCGCGCATCGTGCTTCTTATCAGCTCCGGATTTTCCATGGCGCTGCCGCCGAACTTCACCACGACAACCGCATTGCGGAACTTTTGAATATACGGCAGCGCTTCAACCAGCACTTTTGCTTTTTCTAATAAGTTTTCCATTTTGATCTCCAATAATTAAAAAAATGTTTATTTTTTGTAATCTGATAATATATGAGAAAATCCTACTGCGACAAGCAATAAGTTGAAATTAATAAAAAAATTGCTGAAAATCAATTCCGGCGAGGTGTTTGCTCAGTTTATTTACCGGTTTTTTGTCTGATTTCCGCTGCAAGCGGGCCGATTTTCACCCCCTGCTGCTGCAGCATTCCGGCAAAAACGGCGGCTTCGCCATATTTTGTCACTGCTGATACAACCGGTGTTTGGGCGTAAAAGTTCCAGCGCGACACCAGATGCCGGGCATTTTCTTCTAGGCATTGCGGAACTTTGCCGGAGGCTGCTGCTGCCTCGTCACGCTCCCAGATGCCTTGTCTGGCCTTGTCCATCAGGATCGGCACCATTGCAATGCTGACGTTGGATTTTTTACAATACAGGCGGTCTTTATCCATGCCGAACTGGTAATTGAAATCAGCCTGGAAACAGAACGGCAGGGACTGTTCAGCAGTACGCACCGGCTTGTAATCCGGATCTGGAACACACTCTGACGGGATATTCTCCGGTATGCCGACCGCCAGACTGCCGAGATACCAGTCGCACTGCTTCAAGTTGCGTCCGATGTCATCTTCAGTCTGGTAATGCCAGCGGACGGGAGCGGCCTGGGAGTAGCCGAAACCGCGATTGACATTTACCGCATCGAAAATGGAGGCAATTTCTCCAGGGGGCAGGGGAAGCTGATAATGACTGCTGCCGTTGATGATAAATTCATTATTCCGGTAATCATAAACAACTGAACGGACAGGCGGCGCTTGTCCGTCGAGCGAGAAGGTCAGCCCGCCGGATACTCCGCCGGCAGTCTGTCCGCCGCCTGTTCCTGTATAACTTCCGCCCGTTCCGCCCGGCTGGAAAGTATTGGGTTTTTCGCCTTTAGGCCAGAGATATTCGTAAGCTTTGGAAATTGCGGTTTTGGCATCGAAAATCTTCCCTATCACTTCTGCCGCCGCCCATGACAACCCGTATTTGCCGATTTGAATTACCTTGCTCTCTTTTATGGCATCAATTATTCTTATGCCCCATTTTGCGCCCTTGTCCAGAGTTACGCCGAACGCTTTAACGCCTGACGACAGGAATATCGCGGCGACATCGGCAATATCTCCTCCCACGGTTTTCCATTTCTCCCGGTCGGTTTTATTGCCGGTAACCTTTTCATAAACCGCTGCCGCGCCCCAGCCTCCAGCCTGCCCGAGATAGCTGGGAATGCCTTTGTAAACAAAAATATCTTTATCAAAGGCTTTTTTGGCCATCCAGGCGAGAAGTTCCGAACCGGTACTGACTGCCGAATCCACCAGCAGCAGTCCGCCGATGGCAATCAACGGCGCAATGTTCGGCTGGCCTTCCAGCGCAGCTCCGGCGGTCACATCCATATATTTCTTTACCGCCAGAGCGTGAACACCCCAGGGCGGGACGGTGCCGGTGCTGGCGGAAACCGCCTGATCCGGAGCGCCGACCATCGGCAGTATCTTTTCTATTTCCGCCAGGATGTCAGACATGTCCACCGGCCGGCCGGTGTCCGGCGACACTATCCAGAAATTGTCTTTCGCGTTAATCTTCTCAGAGCCCAGCGATGCTTCAAATCCGCTGCATCGGTAATAGAGGTTATGCTGTTCAGGGTCGGTGACCAGAACCACCCGGAATCTGCCGGTCATCAGTTGTTTCTCATCCGGGACTTTGCAGACAAAAATATCGCTTACGGCGGTGGATATCAGGCATTGCCCCAGTTGCGGGTTGCTGACCCGTGCATAGCTGATTTTGAATACCGGTCTGGCCGGGTAGAATGGCGTGGTGTCCATATTCAGGGCAACCCTTGTCCATTCTTTTGAATTGTAATCGCGCCTGCCTGCCATGCTCAAGGCGGCATTGCCGACCAGCCCGAAGTTTTTCAGACAGTCATAGCCGCCGGCCAGTTTGCGGTTGTCTGAATCGGTCAGAACTACGATCGGCGGTGACTTTGATTCCGCAGCGCCTTGTTTGTCCCCCACGGCGATGCGGGTATCGGTAAGGAAAGTGTAGGCATAACCGGTATCGGTTTTTTGTCTGGTCAGCGTCATCATCCCGGTATTTTGTACAC
>CAIJKT010000565.1 GCA_903821255.1 uncultured Lentisphaeria bacterium
CAAGCTGGGGAAGGAAAACAGGAATGGCGCCTACTTGCCTGCATGTAAATTGGGTTCTCCAGACATCAAGCGGTATAGTATCTATATAGTCATATTTTTTCCCAGCCAGATAACCGGCAAGATGTTCCCCATCAACAAGAATATCAAAAAATGTTTCGCATGGTATTCCTCTTGTGCATGAAATATGACCAGTTACTGTATTGTCTTTATTAATGCTTTTGACCATTTTATATACGCGCTTATAAAAATCTCTTGCCGCAAAAATGGGATATGTACTGCGTTCCTTTCCGTCTTTGATATATAAACAGCTTTGTTTAGGATTGTTTGAGCTGGCAACGATTGCCCCGTCGTAATAAATTCCCTTCAGTTCAGGAATATTTTTAAATAAGTTGTAAAAATTGTAAATCCAGTAGTTTTGATATGATTTCGAAGCATAACTCAGATATGTGAATGGGAATTCCTTGTTCTCGCTCTTCCAATCCAAAGGATATTTTCTCGGATGTCCATCTGATTTTTCACGAGCCCATTCCTCCAGATAATAGCGTATTTCAGGCGAATCACCATCCCCTATTTGCGGGAATGAATATGGGACAATAGACTTGAATCCAAGTTTTTTAGCTGCATTTATTTCTCCGCTTAATTTGGCATAATCATATTTTAAACCCCAATATATATTACTGTTGGGGCGGCGTCCGGACCAGCCTATCACAATTGCAGATGCTTCTTTAGAATCATTGAATGTTCCATAGCGCATCTTTCTCCAGTCTGCGGGCCTTAGTTTTACCGGTGTTGCCTGAATACCGAACGTAAATTCGAATGGTTTTGATAATTCAAAAGGTTTACTTGCATAATTTATACGTAGTATTGTTTGCTCTCCTTTCCTTACTATTTCAATTTCAGAATCTTCTTTTGCTGTTTCCCAGCCTTTATTACTTTCAGCAAACCAGACCAGACCTTTGTCCTCGTCCCCAAGCCATACAAATGGTGTAAATTTACTTTTCCAGTAATCGCCAAGTTTTCCTATCCTTGATTCCCAGTCGCCGCAATATCCTACTCCAAGATCTTCGCCGCGCGAAGCATAAAGATATTTTGCTATTTCAGATTTGACAGGAATTTCCAGCACCATTGAATCTATTTTTTCAGGTTTAGTGGAAGAGAAACTTCCGTCAACTCTAACCATACCATCAAATTCCACTGTAATTCTGGAAGTCAGTTTTATATTTTCTGAACTGGATTCGGAAATGACGATACCCTTGTCATCGCCTTTTTCTGCATATCGCTGCACTATGTTCTTGAACTTTACAGTTTCACCGTTTTGTTTGATATTAAAGTTCAACGGTGCATAAAGAATATCAACTCCGGCATTTTTAATCTGATTCAAAAAAATCTCATCCTTTAAATCATATTCTCTGTTCCAGCAGTTAACTCTGAAATAATCGTTGTATTTGAGAGAAGACCATGGCGGCGGAACTGTGTTATCCTCGCCTATTTTACATTTAACACCTTCAGAATTTTCCATTTTTATAAATGAGCATTCTTTTGATGAAATGCATTTATTGTCTTTAGCCACCAGAGAGACTTTTATCCTTAGTTCTACCATATCCGGCAGAGAACTAAGCGGTACGTTTATCTGCGTGGAGCTGGAACCTCTGTCATAATCATTTATCAATTCTTTGAATTCCTGCTTGCCTGCTTTGTTGTAAAATTCAACCAGGATATTCTTATCCGCAGTAAATGCGCCGACGACATATTTCTTTATATCCAGAATCAATTTATTTTCTGCACGGTCAACAATATAATTCAGGTCAAAAAAATTATTATTTATAAGGAAAGGAACGCTTCTGTAAAATAAAACGCTGTTGTCCTGGTTTAGCGCTTTTATTTTTAAAACGGCGATTGCTGGTTCATTGCTTATCGCAAGAGTTTTATCTGTTTTTATGCCAAAATATTCTTTATCGCTTTTATAATCTTTCTGTTCGACAGTTGTTTCCGATTTTATAATATCCAGTTTAGTATTTATAAGATTACCGGCTGGATTATGTTTTATTGTAAATTCAGAAAACACTTCGCCAATATCAAGATTGTTACCTAAACTCAAAGACGCTGCCGGAGATTTGTCTTTAAGAATGACACTGGCGTAAGTATCAACTTTATCGAGGGTTCCGGAGAGTGTATCTGTGAATTTTTCTTTTATAGAAACATCAAAAGCATCCATGGGTGGTTTCATATAATTTCTGGCAATATTAAGTTTCAGCACTTGCCCTTCGTAAAAACTCTTCAGGTTAAAATATTTTAAAGGAATGCTCATCTCAAAGAGCCATTTATCGCCTGCCATTGCGGAGGCAAAATTGGTTTCTGTTTTACCCGTTGTTCGTTTTTCATTTATTGTTTCAATAAATTTTCCATTGGGATTAACAATTATACGATAAGAAGAGTTGCTTTCATTGCATAGTGCAACGAATTCAATTGAGTCGTCCAGTTGAACGGAATCATCATTGCTTTGTGCTTCAGCTTTGAGTTTGCCGCTCCATGTATCTGTTATTGCAGCAATATATAATCTATTTCTGTCATGAGTGAGATACAGCTTTGCTTTTCTATTTGAAAGAATCTGCTGTTTATTTATAAAGCCCTCAATCTTTTCAGTGTCAATCCAGTCTGCCTCAGATAAATTGCTGTCAATAACAGGTGGCTTGGAACTTGAAGCAATCGTAAATATTGCAGACGGAGAAGAGTTATCAGCTTTTATCATTCCTGAAACATAATTTCCCATTATTTCTTCTGAAGACAATGCCGTATTATAAATCATTACATCATCTATAATGCCATTAAAGTAATTGCCGTATACAGGCCAAAGACCGACCGTCAAATTATCATTGTTTTTATAAGGTTTCCAGTCTGCCGGAAACATCTTTTTTGCGACTTCCACTCCGTCAAGGTAAATATAAGCCGTGTTTGCAGTCTTGCTGAATACCAGTGCGGCATGATGGAACTTGCCATCGTCAACATTGCCTCCAGAGCGCATTTCCAGGCACGATTTACCATCTCCCAGTCTGGCCCAGAGACTTTTGGTCGACGCTTTTTTAGTGCCATCAGCATCAGCGGTCCAAACACAGAAATTAAAAGGTTCTTTATAGCCGCTTCCCGATGAATTTTTGCAGACTAGAGCCATTGTTACCTTGTTTGCCGGGCTATCGCCTGCGACTTTAAACCAGACGGTTATCGTAAAAGAACCCTGAATATTGTTTAATTTTTCATCCGGTTTTATTTTTATTACACTGTTTTTGCCATTAAACCTGACTCCGGTTTTTATTTTGCCTTCTGTAAATTCGACATTTTCGGTTTTTATATTCGAAGCCTTGCCGCCTGATTTGTCAAAATTCCATTCATATAAAGTATTATTTTCCCGCCCGTAGGAATTTTGCAGCAATAAAGCAAACAGGATTCCACTTAGCAGACAGATTATTCTCCTGGTCATAAAGAAATTCCTTTTTAATTTTATTAATTTAATTTTATTAATTTAATTTTACAATTTATTCTCGGCAATCAGGATATACACGCAAGTTAGTATGTCAACTCATTGGCTGTGTTGTATACTATTTTCTACCTTTACGGAGCCTCAACCTCAATTAAAATTATACCATCACAGAAAACTTGATTTTTGCTCGCTTTACTTTTTGCACTATAAGCCGGCCCTTCAAACTTCAGCGACATATAGATATCAAATTGCTTAAATGGATTGCCGGCCTCCGCGAATTGTCCAACTTGAACATTGGGTTCCCAGGTTTTTGACATCCACACCAAGGTTTGAGGATAAATACTGGAAGTTCCCAACTTGTACAAGTGAAATTTATCGATTATAATACCTTGCTGATCGATAGATTTATTTGCCAGGAGATGTTTTTTATTTATTTGATCATAGAGCCCAAAGGTAAAGGGAAGCTCCACTTCGCCTTTAGGGTTGTAATTGGCTATGCCATAAACGCCGTCGGCCATTTTTATTACATTCTTACCCAAAGGCGGGGCTTTATGTACTCTTGGTAAGGGTATGGCGTCAAATGGCGCCGGCAGAGGCTTAAACTCCACATTCGCAACTAAAAACGCCTCCTCGATTACCGGATTCAGTTTACGTCTTAAATAAGCGACATACCGATTGGGCGGGTCCTCGTTTAAGAAACGATATTTTAATGCACTTTCAAAAGTATTCCATAAGCGTTTACGCAGAATTTCCGGGGTAAGGCTTGTATCGGGATACTCTTTTTTGAACTTGTTCCACTGGTTGCCGAGCGTTGCCAAGTCTAACGCCATTCTGGTTTCTTTTACTCGAGATAAATACTCCGGCTGATTGCTCACCAATTGCTCCATTGTATCAAAACTGCTCTGCCACGCTTGAAGATTTCGGGATGTCAGATAATCGAAAGCAGTGCCGGGACCATTCCAATGGACAAAGCTCTTTTGCTGTGCTAGTTCTGCATCCAATTGATTAAGATATTGCTGCATCATTGCCGCCGCTTTGCCGTAATACAATTCACAAAATTCCTTAACCAGTGCGCGATAATCCTGATGCGGGTTCTGGAATAATTTTAACATCACCCACAAAGTTAATTCGGGGGCATTGATCCCCTCAAAAACTCCGGAAGCATGCTCGTAAAAAGTCCCATTGACTCTCTCTTTAGCCATCAATTGGAGATCTTCCGCCATCCGTTTCACGGCTCCAAACGGCGGATAGCCACATTCATATGGCTGAGTATAGTACCAAACCCACACATTACTGCTCAATTTAGTCCAATTTTGTAGGTTGACCAATGTTTCAGCATTGCTTGAATCATTTAAAGTCTTGGAGAAATTATCATAGATAGGCGCAAAGATAATGATCAAGTTGCCGGGTAATTTACCATCCATTACCGGCGGTTTTTCGGACTGCTCTTTGCGATAAGCCAGGGTGGAGATTTTAACTTCGGGGTACTTGGGTTCAAGATATTTACATAACTCAAGCAGGTAATCAAATAAGGGAGCTCCCGTACATTGCAGTTTATTCTTTAAATTTTGACAATCGGGGCAATAGCAAAAGTCGCCGGACCAATCCAGCGCCGATAGATTATATACTCCATTTGAACTATCGGCCTGGATGCGTTCTTCAACTCTGCTGGTTAACTCTTTGCGCAACTCCGGATTACTGAAGCATAGTTGCATATTGACAACTCGTTTCCCACTTTTATCCAGCGAAAAATATTCAGGATGGGTGGTAAAATAGTTCTGCGGTTTCTGCCAGACCCATTTGAGCAGGTTATACTTTTCCTCGGTGGTAGGGGTAATATAAAAGAATAGAGTATGACTCTGGAAACCATGAAGTTTTTCAGCAACCGCTCCAACCGGTAACGGTGTATCAGCAAAATTATTTTGTGATAAATTCTGACGATTACGGAAGAAAAACAGCGCCGAATCCGGGTTATTGTAATATGGCTTAAAAGTACCATGGACAAAACGATTCGGGAAAAAAGGCTTTTCACGATAATCCAGGGAGGGAATACTTAGCTTGGAGTAGACTGGAATATGCGTTTTACCATAAGCATCAAGCCAGCGACAGCCAATTTGGTTTTCAAGAAAAGTGTATACCGCATAGATATTGCCATGCGTCCCCCCCCCGACGAGAAAGAGATCATCGCCTTGAGTTACCACCCACGCCTCTTGACTGGTCAAGGATTTTAATTTCTCTTTACCGAGCAGGTTGCTGACTTGAACTGAATTACCTAAAAAGATTCGTTTAGTATTTGTTTTAGTAAAATCCGACAGAGTGGCTTTGCCCAAAAACAGTTGCAACTCCTGAACTGCAAATTTATCCAAAGGGGAAGGGTTGTCGCCCTGGATAATTTGATAGTTGGTTTTACCATTTTCCGCCAGGATCAGGTCTTGGGCTACCGCTGCCCATAAAGATAAAAAGGCAGCAACGGCAATTGTGATTGATTTAAGCATACTAAAAGTTTTCCTGTTTTTTTACCGAAACCTGATTCCGACGATTCGCCTGAATCCTAATTCTATTTTTTAGATAGGCCGCATGGACTCTATTATTCACTGAATTTCATGAGAACTTCCGTTACCAAATCATCTTGCCACCTACAATTTCCATCGGCAGGTAGGGTGTCTGAGTTACCTGAGTAGCATGAGCATCAGCATAAAGTATATTGGTTTTATTCGAATGATAAGTTGCCGCCGAGTTAGCGTTGTTCGTTTTGTCAATGCTTGTAGACCACATCGCTGTCGGACTAAACCCGGGATATCTCACGGGATCGGGATATCCATCCCACAGGAGCCCATTAGTCGATGGTTTTCTAACTTGCCCCATTTTTAGACCTTGCGGTCTTAGGGCGTAAGATGGTAGAAGATTAATATTTACATTGTAATTGCCAACATAAGAATACCAATTTACCAGGTCTTTTTCTTGAAACAATTGATGAGGATTTGCCGGGCAGATAAAAAGCTTGAATTTATTAATATTGGCCGGAAGCAAACCAGTAGCAGACGGGGTAAAAGAGTACGCATCAGCCGGGGACTTCATCCCGGTACAGTAGGGCGAAATTAAATGAACCCAGGTATATAATTTGGGCGCAGAACTATAGACCCCCCAGGGGAAAAATCCGTTGTAGTTATCGGCATACATAACCACAGCGGTGCCCATATTTTTTTGATTATCAAGGCAAAACGCCTGGTATGCCTTGAGCCTGGCTTTGTTGAGAGCCGGAAGCAGCATTGAGGCCAAAATCGCGATGATGGCTATGACGACCAGCAATTCTATAAGTGTGAAATTCGACCGGCTGCGACCTGTTTCCGCTTGCATTTTCGTCTTTCGGTTTGTCCTCTGAGGCATTGTTGTTTTCATTCTGTGCATTTCCCCTTTAATTTAATTTTTTTAGGC
>CAIJKT010000566.1 GCA_903821255.1 uncultured Lentisphaeria bacterium
AAACATACCACTCCGGCTTTTCGGCCAGATTGTCTTTTCTCAGCAGCACATATTCGTAAGCTGTCTGCTTCTTATTCTTAATATTATACGTGGCCTTGCTGATTAATACAACATGTTCGAATGCAGAAAGTCCCGGGATTTTGTCGCCCAGCAGTACTTTGACGGTCTGTCTTTCCACAGGGCGTCCGCGTTTCTGGCGTTCATTATATATGCGCTGCGGCAAATCTCTGTTCTGTATCTCATCAGCCTGTTTGAACATGGTTTCAAAATAGCCGATGCTGGCGTTGTCGAAATTTAATGTACAGACATCAGCTTTCTGCTTGATGATCTCCAGCTCCGTTCCTTCATAAGGCGAGCCTTTCCAGACCTGTATCCCGCGCGGATAACTGTAGTCCACGCCGCATACCGTATATTTCCCCTGTGCATCCCGGTTCAAAGTGATCTTCTCGATTAGAGGCGGCGACTTTTTATTTAAGAAAATATCGTAGATCAGTAAATATCCCCCGCTGCCCTCTGATTTGATTTTAAAATTCCGCTTTCTTAAATCTCCAAGCGCCACCCGGTCTTTTTTGAAATATTCAAACCAGCCATTGGCATCAACCACAGTTTCCTTGCAGACATCGAATTTCAGGCTGTCGGCATTTTTCAACCACTTGTCGGCAGCGGCAATTGTCGGCTCTCTGATCGAATTGTCATTCATATTGGAGAAGCCGTAATAAAATGACAGGACAACCCCGGAAACAAGCAGGATGAATAATAAGCCAATCCTGGCCCTCCGCCATAAAACTGACCGGGCGGCCATTGCCGGAGTCACGGTATTACTCTTTTTCTTATTAAATCCCATAACACTCATCCAAATAAAAATTTGTTACTTTAAACTGACCATAATATAATCCTTTCAGGATCATGGACTACAGGTCTTTATGCCGAATACATGCTGTCAATTAATATAAACGCTTAAATACTCTATTCAACCGGCGCTTAATGCTTCCGGAACCGTCTCCGCCACTGGATAAAAAGTGTATTATTATATGAATATCATGTTTAACTCATTATAGAATCATATTATATTAATAATAACTTTTTAAGGATATGCAAGTTTTGGATACGAACCGTTTTGATTGCTGGGCGCTGGTTAAGCCGTACAGAATGCTGTTGATCGGAACAGTATTGTGTATTGTAATGTTCACCAACCTGGGGCTGACGATGCCCCTGATGCTGAAGATCGCAATTGACAAAATATTGCCGAATGCGGACTTTCAACTCTTCCTGATCATGTGCGGGGGCATGATCCTGATTTTTCTGGCCAGATGCCTGTTCCGCTATGTGTATTGCTATTTAATAAATTACGTGCAGATGCGGGTGCTGATCGATGTCAGACAGAAGCTGTTCAAACATCTGCAAAGCCTTTCCCTGCGGTTTTATGAAGAGTACCGCACCGGCAAATTGATCTCCAATGTGATTAATGATGTGGCGCAACTGCAGCAGTTGATTGGGATATCAGTGCAGTTGTGCGATCAGCTTTTCATGCTCTTCGTAATCCTGATTGTACTGATGGTTATGAATGTCCAGATGTCTATTGTTCCGCTGATAATCATCCCGCTGCATTTCTGCAATCTGTTCTATTTCAAAAAAACTGTGGATGTGGACGTCAAGGCGCTGCAGGAAAGAATGTCGGAGATTTCGGCCAATCTGGCGGAGACGCTCAACGGAGTGAAAGTGGTTAAATCGTTCTCCAAGGAACGGACAGAGTGCAAGAATTTCTTTACCAGCCTCCGCCCGATACTGGATATCCAGATGCGGGCCAACGGGCAGTGGGTGCTTTCGTGGAACATCGTTGATATGACCAATATCTGCGCCTATCTGGCTATCATCGGACTGGGAACCCTGATGGTTCAGAAAGGCAGCATGACTATCGGCGACTTTGCGGCGTACTACGGCTATATCGGAATGCTGTTCGGCCCGATCAACGTGCTGTCCACTGTCAGCGGCAGCATATCCAACGGGCTGGCCGGAGCCGAGCGTATCATGAAACTGCTTAACACCATTCCGGAAATCAAGGAGGATCCGCATCCGGTCAAAGTCGAACGGCTGAACGGATACATCGAATTTAATAACGTTTCATTCGGATACAATGAAAAGAAACGGGTGATTAAGGATTTTTCACTGAAGATCGAACCCGGCCAGAAAGTTGCGCTAGTCGGCCCCAGCGGTTCCGGCAAATCCACCGTCACCAATCTGCTGCTGCGGTTCTATGATATTAACGCCGGCGAGGTCAAAGTTGACGGCATCAACATAAAGAAACTCGGGCTGGAGTCATACCGCAACAATGTCGGCGTGGTGCTTCAGGAGCCGTTTCTGTTCAGCGGTACCATCAAGGAAAATATTGCTTATGCCAAAAAGGACGCCTCTGACGAGGAAATCCGCAATGCGGCTCAAATGGCCAATGTGGAAGAATTCGTCTCCATGCTGGAAAAACGTTATGAAACCACGGTCGGCGAAAACGGTGCCAGCCTGTCCGGCGGACAGAAACAGCGGCTGGCCATTGCCAGGGCTGTATTGAAAAACCCTTCAATCCTGATTCTGGACGAAGCCACTTCCGCGCTGGATACCGTATCCGAACACCTGGTGCAGGAGGCCCTCGACCGCCTGATGCGGGACAAGACGACGATCATAATCGCCCACCGGCTTTCGACCATCAGGAATGCAGATCTTATCGTAGTGATGAAAGACGGCCGGATTGTACAGCAGGGCAAACACGATGAGCTGCTGAATCAGGATGGAGTTTACAAGGAAATGTACTTCAACCAGAAAAAAACTGCGGAAAAGATTTGAATATTATGAAATATTTTCATATTATGGAAGTATATTATAATGTTTATAGAAATTAAATTTGGAGTTCAGCAGTTTATATGAGTAATCAGGGCAGTATCCGGAACAAGTTCAAAGTGTTCAGGATCATTATCCTTTCCCTGTTGATGATCCTGGCGGGAGTGCTCCTTCTGCTGTTTTTCGGGCTGATTGAAGACACCGTCACCGGGCGCGGCAAGCTGGAGGGAATCCGGGAATACCAGATCAAATCCGGCATTACCGGCAAAGTGGAGTTTATCAGCAAGCGCGAAGGCGACAGCATCCGGGAAGGCGAAGTTCTGCTTGGTCTGGACCCGCGGGTGCTTCAGGACAAAATAACCATGGTCAGCAATGCCATCAATGACCTGCGATCTGAAATCAATGCCAAGACCGAGAACTTGAATATCCTGCGCCGCGACCCGCTCCCGGAATCCTACAGACATACTGAAATTACGCTGGCGGAATACCGCACCCGGTTCGAAAAAAGCAGGAATGACCTGGAAATATACACTAAACTCTTCCAGCGCGAAGCCATCTCAAGACGGGAATTCCAGAAAGTGGAACTAGAACATCTCGCCAACCAGTCGAAAGTCCAGCAGTTGACCGAGGATTATGATAAGATTAAAAGCGGAATGGCCGAGAAGATCGTCAAAAAGGCGGAAAGCGAACTGGAACTGGAAAAGTCCCGCCTGTCCGGCAAGGAAAAAGAGCTGGAGATGATGAAACACCAGCTTGAGGATTACATCATCCGCGCCCCCGAAGACGGTGTGGTGTCGTATATCCCGGCCAAGCCCGGCGTCTATGTTGAAGCCGGAGAGATGATCGCCAAAGTGTCGGCCACCCAGAGCAAAAAGTTTGTCGCGCTGGTTGATGAAAAACTGGTTTACAAGATCAAGGAAGGCCAGCAGGCCAGAATTATCAGCAGCCAGTACAACTATTTCGATTACGGTTATTTCTACGGCAGGGTCATTGAGATCGGCCAGTTGCCGGAAAAAATCAACGGGGCCAACTATTATCCGGTAAAGGTGGTCTTGACCGTTGAACCGCAGAAATTGCGCCTCGGCTCCACCGCTGAAATCATGATTATTACCGGACGGGAAAGAATCATCTACTCGCTGCTCGGCTGGAGACGCTGAGGCTATATCATTGACCAAACTGCATATCGCGATTGATCAAAACGCCGATTTTCTCCCGCCGCATCACTGAACTATTGCGCAATTTTCAAGTTTCGTTTATTCTATCCGTATTGATAGACATTATAAGCACGCTTGGTCCGGATGGCCGATCAGCAGTTCAGCCGCTTTGCCGACCTCTTTCAACGGTATGCAATGCGTGGTCATCGAATCCACGATCAGCCGTTTTTCCGCGATCAACTGAATGATTTCCCGCAGATTGCGCTGCGTGGTGAACTGCACGAACGCCGCCGGGTAGTCTTTGCCGTATTCATATTCCATATCCTTGTAACCGGCGCCGGTCCTGGAGGTCGCCCGGATGTCCCGATTGCCGGAATAGGCACCGCTGCCGACATTGATTTTGCAGCCGCCGACCAGGATGATCCTGCCCATGGCGTGGGTGTCGGCGGACACTTTCATACAGGATTTGACGGATTCAAACGCGGCAGTGGCTTCGCCGCCGAAAGCGAAAATCGCGAAGTCTGCACCGTAGGGAGCCGCATTTTTTTGGTTTCTTCAACTGGATTCTGAGTTTTAAAATTGACAAAGCTCCTGATTTCACATTTTTTCGCAATTTTTATTCTGGAGGCAAAGCCTTCCCATCCGATTATTCTGGCATCGCTGAGCTGCGCCAGTTGCGCCGCCAGTTGCGCCGCCAGTTGCGCCGCCAGTTGCGCCGCCAGTTGCGCCGCCAGATTGCCGACAATGCCCAAGCCGAGCACTATGCCATATTCGCCAAGTTCCGGCACCGTCCGGCGGATGGCCTGCAAAGAAGTCGCGCCGAGGCAGGCATAAACCGCCGAATCGTGTCAGGAGTCGTTTTTCTCTACTGAAAAGCACGTGACTTTCATGACACCCTATTATGCCGCGCGATTTTAAAATGTGACGTATAATATGGGTAATGGATTCCCGGCCATTACCGGGCGGAGACAGGACTGTTTTTTTATAAACGGCTTATTTTATGTCAGGCGGAAGAACATATTTCACTTCTATTTCGCCGCCTTTCGCTGGCAGTTCGAAATCCCATATTGGGAGATTGAGTTTTTCTCCAATCCGTTGTGCTATTCCTTTCATGAAAACAGACCAGTTGGAATTTTTTATTGTCAACTCAGAATTTCCGAATGGCTGGGCGGCAAAATATACTACAGTGCCATTTCCGACCTTACGTTCAAATGCGGACGGGCGTCCATCCGGGTATACCGCTATGACTGCGGCATTTTCCGGCGGAACAATTTCAACGGCAAGAATATTGCCGCGGCCGGTTCTATTTGCTACAGGCATTAGAGGCAGTTCATCGCCTTTTTTCAATCCGTAGTAATCCACGGACGCTATTATATTTTTTGCGTTTACTGCTTTGCCCGGCATGCAGCCGATGAGTTCATTGCGGATTTTATCAAGACGTGTGCCATCAACATTCCAGGAGAAGGCTTCAGGGTCGAATATTACCAGTCGTCCACCAGCTTTTACATATTGCAGCAGTGTTTCCGCGGTCGCGGAGTCACAGTAATTCAATTGCGGGATATATACTAAATCATAATTCGCAAGAGCATCGAGTTTCAGTCTCAAGCTGCTGTCACTTATAAAGCGGAACCATGTTTTGAGATTTTCGCCCAGTATGGAATAAACCGTGTACCAAGGATGGGCGGCTTCATCAAAGTTGCCCAGGAAAGAGGAATTGGAAAAAAATATTGCCGTTCCAGTTTTCTGCGGGATATCAATTTTATTCATGCTATGGATTATATTGCCCAGTCTCAGCAATTCTCTGTATACATCAGGCAAAGCAACTCGTAATGGAATGTTGTTGGTTGAAACACAGAACCAGTTTAAAGTATTTGCGCCATTTTTAAGCGCCTGAGATGCCCATTCCCGCATGTCGGCCGGAGACGGGTTGCGTCCGCAATATGGAAACGCTTGAATAAAGCCGGAGGCCGGTTTGCCGCCGGATAAATCTTTAATCAATTTAAATGAAAATCCGGTGTGATACAGAGCTCGGCTTCTTCCAAAATTATACAACGCCGACGTCGGGTAGGGGTCGGCCGAAACATAATCCGTGGAAAGAGAGAGCAATGCAACATCCTCCTTCCCTATTCCTTTCACGCAGTTCATATTATGTGATATAAATGTTATATCAGGGGCGTATTCTTTAACCAGCGCTCTTTGAATTTTTGTGTTCTCCTGAAAGGAGTTGTTCCACCATTTCATGAACGCTATCATCTTAAAAGGAGCTGCCGCCTGGTCATTATTGCCTGCATAAGCGTCGTATAATCCAAATTTGCCAAAACCGAATTCCTTTTTTATCTCTTCGTCAAGCTTTGCAAGCGCATCCCTGTTCTTTGTATTTAAAGTCATGCTATAGGCTTCAGAGGTATTGTTCATCGGTTCATCTTTTCCAATTATAAAGGATATATACGGCAGTTTATCTTTGTTTTGGGGAAAATAATTTTTAATATAATTCTCAATTACTTTTTCATATTCAGGATCATTCGGGTCAACCGAAGCATTAGATACATACTTTGCGCCGTTTGAAATAGCTTCTTTATCCTGAGCTGAGGAAAACAGGGCAAACCAGTATTTCAGCTTATGTGCTTCATGTATTTTTTTAACCAGTTCCATTCCGCCTGCAATATAAGAGGGAAGCCACGGAAAAGGGGGGCCGACAATACCTGCCCGCCCATATTCGGCGAGGATATTCTCCTGTTCCCGGGCGAATGATTCAGCGGTGTATTTAGTTTTAAGTATTGGCGGGTAATATGCCAATACACATTCCGAAGCCCATCCCTGCAGGTACGGAGAGGCTGAAATATCAAAAAAACGTTCGTAAAATGGTTTTGCCCCTCCGATAACTACCCAGTCGTACCCGAATAAAAG
>CAIJKT010000567.1 GCA_903821255.1 uncultured Lentisphaeria bacterium
GTGATGGTCATTTTTGAGATGGCTATTCATGGCGCAGTTGGATGTTACGCTTTTGACAATCCGGAATTTCTGCGGAATGCCGAAGCAGAAATACTGGCGCTCATTGAGGAATATCGCCGTCATCCGTCGATTGTCATGTGGTGTCTTGGCAACGAAATGATTGTTTCCTGCGAACGGGATGCCGGTCTGGCTCCCCGTCTGTTTGCGATATTGAACAAGTGGATTGATAAAATCCGGCCGCTTGATCCGAGGCCGGTGATTGCCAATTCGGGCGGAGACGGCGCCGATCAATGTCATATTTCCGCCGGTGATGTCGATGACATGCATCAATATGGCGGCTGGTATGTGGAAACGCTGCGCGATTTGCGCCGGTATAAAGAGTTCACCATGAAAAACGAGATGCTGTTCATGCCGGCAATTGTAACTGAAAGCGTCGCTGCCTATACTGATAACGACGGTTGTTTTTTCGTAAAACACGGTGATGTCCGGCAGATGAAAGTGGTATTACAGCGTCTTGGCAGACAGAAAGCCACGCCGGAAGTCTGTCTCGGCCTGCAGTCGCTCATCCTGAAAGAGTATGCCGAACAGATGTGGCGGCTGCGGCGGCAGGACTCCAATCTCGCCGGGTATATTCCATTCGGACAATACACCTGGTTCTCCAATCCCTTTGATTCCGGTCCGGACGGGCTGAAGCCGAAACCGGTATGGGACATGTACCGCAGAGTGATGAGTCCGCTGCATGTACAGCTGGAATGCTGGGACAGGCATTGTATTGACGGAAAAAGATTGAAAGCCAGGCTGCTGCTGTGCCATGAAGATATCTTACTGCCGGAACAGGCCGAACTGCAGGCGGTAATAAGCCAAAGGACTGAAGTGCTATATTCCGGCAGTCACTCCGTCTGTTATCATGATAATTGCAGTTGTGAATTACAGCTTACCCCCGGATGCCGTGAACGCCGTCTGGAAGTGAAAGTATTCCGGAACGGAAAATGCGTGGCGGAGAATTATCTTGACCTGGAATTTTATCAGAAACCTGCCGTGAAGGAGAAGCCTGCCTGTCATATTTATGATCCGGCGGGCAAGCTTGACGGGCTGCACCAGTATGCCGAAACAAACCCCGCCGACGGGTCGGCTCCATGCTCAATTGACGTGCCCCTGCTGATAGGCCCTTACGGTTACGATTTGCACATCGCTTCAAAAACAGATGAGCTAATGGAATGGTGCAGTCGCGGCGGCACACTCATCGTCCTTGAGCAGAATCCGTCATGGATAACGCGTGAGATGTTTAAAAGTGGTATCGGAGCGGCGCGGCAGACTCAACCTCACTGGTCGCGCTGGGCTGGAAATATGGTACGGCATATTGACCGCGCTGACTTGAACAGTCCGGAGCATTATGCCTTTACCGGACTGCAGGAGAAAGATTTCTCATGGTGGAACGGAGATTCATTTGTCGCCAATTCATGCCTGGCGGTTAGTAGAATAAATGATTATGACCGGGTTTTAATGTCGGCTGGAAACGGACTCGGCGATGATGAACTGATGCCGGTGGAGCATCCGCAGATTGCACCAAATGTAAGCACAATCATGCTGGAGAAGAAGACAGGACCTGGCAAAATTATCTTCTGTCAGGCGCTGGCCGGGACAAAGTTCGATGAAGAACCGGTTGCCGCCAGGATGATCATGAATCTGATCGCCGGCAGCACTGGAATTAACGGAATATAAATACACCGGCGGGAAACCGGCGGCACACAAAAACAGAAAGAGAAAAATGAACATGAATTACGGAAAAAACATTTCAGCGGCTATAGCTTCCGCGGTGGTACTCGGGTCAACGTTTAACGGATTTGCTGACAGCGCAGTCGGGGAGAAAATGCTTTCATATGACTTGACGTCCAATTTCAATAAGATCGAACCGGAGGAAATTCCTGGCAATATCATCAAAAAAATCAGCACCGAATGGATGCTGATCACGGCCGGCAGCGACAAGAATTTCAACGGCATGACCGCAAGCTGGGGCGGCATCGGCTTCTGGAATAAACCGATGGCATTCATCCTGGTCCACACCGAACGCAATACATACAAATTCGTCGAGCAAAATGATTACTTCACGCTGTCTTTCTTCGATGAAAAATACCGTCCGGCACTGATGCTTTTCGGCACCAAATCCGGACGCGACATGGATA
>CAIJKT010000568.1 GCA_903821255.1 uncultured Lentisphaeria bacterium
ACTTCGCAGGAACGAGTATTGGCGGCAATCAGGCATCAGATGCCTGACCGGGTACCAATGGATTTTGGCGGAACCGCTATGAGCCAGGCCAATCCGGAGTTTCTGAGGCAGATGCGCTTGACGCTAGGCTTAAAATTGCCTTCTGACAGGGATGACGGCGGCTCATGGGTGGATGACGCCATTCAGCAGTATCTCGGAACAGATTTACGTTTCGTTCCCTTAAATCCGCCTTTAGCCGTTTTGAAGGACATCGATCCGGCGGCGCACGCGAAAGCGCTGGAGGGCAAGGATCGGCGACAAGCCGCTCCGAAAGACATCAAAACCACTGCCGTCAAGCATGATTTCTTTCTTGCCGGAAAATCTTACGATGAGATAAAAGCCATAGCTCCAAATCCGCCGCCACCGCCCAAATATCTGGACTGGATAATCTCCAGGGCGAAATCCTGCCGTGAGTCCGGCTATGCCACAACTTTCTGGTTATCATCGGGCTTTTTCGAGATTGGTTGCGCAATGCGCGGATACGATCAATTTGCCATGGATTTGATTTGCGAACAAGATATTGTCAAGGCGATTTTCGACAGATTACTTGTCGAGTAATGTAGCCAGATAGAGTCTAGTATTAAGCCGCTTGCCAATTACATAGACATTTTTTGCTTCGGAGACGACTTCGGGATGCAGAACGCGCCTTTCATGTCTCCGCAAACTTTCGACGAGATTATCAAACCATACTTCGACCAGCATTACGGAGCGGTTCATAAGTCCGCCCCTGAGAGTTTCCTTTTTCATCATTCATGCGGTTCAGTCTATCGCTTGCTGGATTCCATCGTTGACATGGGAGTTGATGTCCTCAACCCAATCCAGCCGCAAGCTGCCGAAATGGAGCCGGAAAGGCTGAAGGCTAAAGGAGGACGATTATGCTTTCACGGCGGCATTGATCTTCAGGAATTGCTGCCATTTGGCAGGCCGGAGGAGGTGCGGAGCGAAGTAGAACGGCAAAAACATGTTCTCGGCGATGGCGGTGGATATATATGCGCCCCGGCTCATTCACTTCCAGACGACGTGCCAGTCGAAAATATTCTGGCGATGTTCGGTAGACTTTGAGTTTTTAAGATAGCTGTTGACAAGCATTGCGCGTTTAGAAAACAGGTGTTTATGTATAAAATGCAGCGGGGAGACGAAGAAATCAATATCCAATAGGGGGATTTCTTTAATCGCGGCATTGCTCCGCGATGTAAAAAGTCATGAAGTTTGATAAAATAGTCATAATATATTGTTAATAAAATATTTAAGTGGCTTTATGTTAAATATATCCATGCTTAAATTTATATATACGTATACTTAATTTCAAAAAACAGGTTATTTTATTAATATCGTATACTAATGTATTGACTTTTAATGCAAAATCATATATTATCTATAACAACGGTAATAATGCAGGTGTGAAATTATGATTACGAGTGAAAAAGTGTTGTGGAAAAAGGTCACCGAAGACCTGATCTCATATATCAAACAGAATGACTTCAGTAAGAATCGGCGCTTTTTTACAACTGAAGAGATTTCAAGGAAATATGATGTCAGCGATATCACCAGTCGCCGGGTAATCAACGAACTGGCGAGTCATGGTTATATTGAAAAATCTCGCGGACGCGGCTGTTTTGTTAAGAGTACGATTAAGAATGAGTATTACATTTTAATGGCTTCTGGCAGTTTAGTGGGGGACTATTTTTCCAAATCTCCAATTTTTTTTGATTTTTTGCGAGGTATCCAGCAAATGGCTACAATTAACCGCGAGGCGGCTAATTTGATAACTCCCGGCCATCTGCTTAAAATTAAGACCAAACGTCCGCTGGGAGTAATCATTGTCCAAAATATTCCATGGGATCATGGAAATGAAATTGTCGAATTGCTCAGCAGGGATGATGTTTTCAGCGTTCTCTGTCACGTTGATGCGCCGGAAACTTGGACCTCAACTGTCAGGGCGGATTACCGGGCGGCGGGAAGGCTGGTGGCGGAACATTTGATCGGCAAAGGACACCGGACATTCGGCTGGCTGGCCAGCAAAAGCCAATGGAAGAGCAATACTGTAGCCCAGCGGTTCGAGGGTTTTTTCAACACATTGACACAGTGCGGTTTGAAGTGCAATCCCGGCTGGATGCTGGAATTGCCGCCGGGAAAAGAGGATGTCATGGCGGAGTTAAACAAGGCATTTACTGGTGCAGACCGTCCGTCTGCGGTATTTGCATCCAATGACGAAAATGCGCTGACCTTGATGAATTTCTGTTTTGAACGTGGAATAAGGGTTCCTGAAGATATGGCAGTCGTCGGTTTCGACAATCTGCCTGTTTCCGGAATGACCATGCCGCCGCTGACCACCGTGGACACATTCTGGAAACTTCAGGCGGAAAAGTCCGTTGCCCTGCTTTCAGAGATGATAACGCAAGGGAAAAAAATAATTGAAGATGTAGTAATTGCTCCCGAATTAATAGAACGCAAAACAACGTAACCAGCTTAACATTACAAAAGGAGCATCTTAAAATGAATGCTAAACAGTACCGAATCCGCAGCATGTCGAAAAACGGTAAAATGACGATTTTTACACTCATTGAACTCCTAGTGGTGATCGCGATCATCGCGATTTTGGCGGGAATGCTGCTGCCGGCGCTGAATAAAGCCAGGGAAACCGCCAGAGGTTCCCTTTGCGCCAGCAATCTTAAACAGCAGGGTATGGGAGAAGCATTGTATGCCAGTGACTATTACGATTATATCACCCCTCACCCGGGTCTGGTTGAAAACGGGGATTGGTATACCAGATATTGGTTTAGTCACCTCATGCGCAATGGCGATATCGGTAAAAAGAAATCCAGCTCCGC
>CAIJKT010000569.1 GCA_903821255.1 uncultured Lentisphaeria bacterium
ATGATTTGATCTTTGCCATTATGTACTTCCTTTTAGAAGAATAAAATGACACAAATTTTTAATATTTCAACTTTTATTTACGGATAAGCACTAAGGTAATTTGAGCCAGACACGCTCTTTGCCCAGAAAGTAACCTGCAAACGTGAATTCGCAGGAATACTGTTAGTTATACAGTAGGCTCCGGTCTGGTGACTGTACAGTAATGCAGTGGTACTGATATTAACATTCATATAACCGGATTTGCCGTCCGGACCGTTTCCGGAATTATAGGCAATCATTGACGAATCAGCAACGGCATTGCGATATCCCTGCCAATTCGATATTCCGCCGTTAAAATAGGGATTCAGGACGTAAGCTTCGGAAACAGTTGACACTGTAACATTGTCCAATATGAATTCGCCGCTGACCACGCATTGAGTATCGGCCCCGTCAAAGACGCTGACTGTGCTGAATACCAGATAACTGGCGCTGGAAGCAACATCCAAATCCACGGCATAAGACTTCCAGTCCGGCGTCAGTTTCACACGGGCCGATGCGGAATCACTCACCTGCCGGGCTATATTCAATATCGGAGAACCGTACAGGGATTTGGCATTGAACGATACTCTCACTCTGGAGTTTGCGGCAATTGTCGCGCAATTATAGCGGGCGCCTGTATTGCCGACAGTTCGTGTCTGGGTTTCGGGGATTCTCATGACAACGCGTAACGCACCGGCGGAATTACCGTATGTATTAAGCTTTTCCCAGGATAGATTTATCACATCTCCGGAATTTTCCTGAATTGCCGTCCAGTTTGTTATGCCGCTTTCGAAA
Organism: uncultured Lentisphaeria bacterium; assembly: GCA_903821255.1. Next base: position 814 of record CAIJKT010000569.1, read on the forward strand.
TCGTCTGCGTACACTTCAAGCCGTGCGATCAAAATAAATACTCCGGCAGCCAATAATAATCTTAGAATATTTCTCATTTAATCCCCCTTCCCCATTGTGTTGTTAGAATGTCAAAATTTATCCCTCTTATCAAAACATTAATAACTTAGTTTATTTTGCTAATAAGACTTAAAACCCCTTTTGTTTAAATTATCGGGTAAACTTCCGTTTTCACCATCTCCGCCATCGCCGGAATCTCGTGTTCCAGCGGAAAGATTATCGGGATTCCCGCGTATTCCGGCGCCGGCCCTTCATCATTTTGCCATACTCCAATCAAAAACACAGCCGAGATATTTATCCTTGTGGTAAACCAGATACTGATAGACCTGCTGACAGTCAACTGGATTAACCAGATCAATCAGCGGTTCAGGCTGCAGTTTGCCGCGGTGCATCAGGTCGGCAATCTGCCGGTAATTGCCGTTATGCGTGTCGTGCAGATAAGGCTTTTCCGCAACCGGGAAAGCCATGCCGGCCGATCCCTGAATACGCAGACTGCTGCCGTTAATCCGGTCGAAAATCGGGGCAATATCCAGCATTGCCGTTTTACGGTAGCCGCCAAGCAGTGTGATGCAGCCGTAAACACGCATGCATTCAACCAGTTCCGCAATGATATTTGAACCCTCAATTGCCAGCACGCACTGGTGCAGTTTTCGCCCCTGCGTGATTTCTTCGACAATCTCTTTGTAGTTGCGTCCATCCGGATTGACTGCCGGTATTCCGCATTGGCGGATGACCGCAAGACGCTTTTCAGAAATATCCGCCACCGTCACCAGCGCACCGGCGGCGGCATAAAGTTGAGCCGCGGATGCGCCGATAATGCCGGCGCCGATTACCAGCACATCGTCTCCCGGTCTGACCACGGAATGACGCACTGCCGACATGCTGATTGAGTAGTGATAAATAACTGCCGCATGATGAAGCGGCAGATAATCCGGAACTTTGATTCCCAGACAAAAACCGTTCCAGCCGAATTCGCGCGGAATTTCGCTGAATTTGGCATAGCTGTCGTGATTGCACCAACTGATTACTTTATCGCCTGGTTTGACGCTTTTTACCGCGCTGCCAACGGCAATAACTTCCCCGACATTGGAACTGCCGGACGTGGTCGGCGGCCGGGGCGAACCGTAACCGGCATACATCGCGCCTTCCGTGCCGGCGCTGATTCCGGAATAGAGCGTTCTGGAAATAATCTCGTCCGGACGGAGATTATCATCCAGTTCTCCGTCAACCAGTTCCGCCATGTTTACTTCTGTAAATGTTATCCGCCTGACCTTCATTATCAGCCTCTTTAAAATTCTGTTGCTGTTCCAGAATAAAATTATTTAGTTTCCACAGAAAATTTGGCATTGTCGATTTGCAGCGCGGCATCGCCGTCAACCTGGAACAGCGGACGGACTTTACCGATCTGGCCTTTGCCGGGATATTCTTTATCCGGTACTTCCAGCGTAATTTCCTTCAATGTCCAATCCTTTGCGTCGATACTCTCTGTTTCCTGCACCAGGTCACCGCACCATACTGTTTTGGCATTGTACACATAAACGCCGGCGCGAATATTGCCAGTTCCTTTTACATAATAGGATATTTTGATTTTATCGCCGGGCTTGGCATCAGCTATGTTCCCGCTGAAAAAATGAACCAGTTCGGATGCAGACGTTTTGATTTCCACGCAGTTTTTGCCGTCCTGAGCGCCTTCGGTTAATACCGTTACCTTGCCGAGTTTGCCTTCGGCTTTGAACACATCATTGTTGACCCATTTAGCTGGCATGTTGTTATTGTCCAGCGACTCGAAACTGCCGTTAATCTGCAATTCCTTGATTTCAGCCTGAACAAGCATGGCGGTTCCGATTAAAGCGGCGATAGTGATGGACTTTTTCATTTAACTTCTCCCTTATATTTGTTATGGAACAATATTGGTTACTCTGTTTCCATGAACCGGACATTGTCCAGATCACAGTTGCCGGTCAATTCAATGGCGGGAATGATCCCGTCATCCGATTCGAATTTAGTTGTTTCAAAGGTGTATTCCTTCCAGTCTTTGGTCAACTCAAACGTTTCGTACTGTTTGCCGCCATACCATTTGCCTTCCGGCAGCTTGAAAGTGTAGACCGAGAACCTGACTTTCGGTTCGTAAGACGCGCCGTCCTGCTCCAGCGGAGTACCTCGGGCAAAGAACGCGCATTTATATTTGCGGTCGCCGGGCAACGGGTTGAAGGATGGATTGATATGAACGCTCTCCGGTCCGGCGGCAACCCGGATGTACCGTTTACCGTCCTGCGCGTCGCCAGCGTTTACCAGCGTAACTTTACATGGCTGTGTAGAGTTATTGACCAGCCATTGCGCCGGCCAGTCGGCTGACTTAAAATCCAGCGTAAAGCCTTTTTTCAACAGCATGTCGGCATGGACCTTCAACATACCGCCGCCTTTTTCAAACGAACCGTTGACGGCCAGATTACGCTTGATCTTACTTCTCAGTTCCTTGACGATACTTGAACCGGCAGGAACGGTCACTTCAAAGCCGGTTCCGCCGAATTCAGGGGTTCCGGCGGGGGATGAAATTCTGGTTTTCACCGGTGCGTCGGTCGGATTGTGGATTTCCAGGAACGGATTACGCGTTTCGGCGATGCCGTCTTTGACCAGCGTCAGCTTTATGGATTTGTTATCTGCGATAAACACATTGCCAACCCAGATATCATTTTTTTTATCAATCGGTTCCTGGAAATATGCGGTATCTTTCAGCGCCGCAATAAATCTGAACCATTGCCGGTTTGAACTGTAGATTGCAGCGCAGCCGTTGTCTTCGACGCCTTCAATTTTTATCGGCAGATCAATGCCGATGTCGGATTGCGGCCCGGCGGTAAATACGGCCTCGTTGCCGACAGCCTGAACCGTCAGAAAAAAGGTTGAATCAAGCAGTTTTCCGGTCTTTACTTCAACCGGATAGCCGGGTCCTTTGCCGTCGAGATCCATCGCCCTCGACAGGGCAGCCATCTTCTGTCCGTCATTACTTTTATCATCAGTGATATTGGCGGAGATATAAGCATACTTGAGAATTGTTCCGGCTTTTACTTCCTGGCCGTTCCTGCCGATACCGACATATAATCTGCCGGGAATATTGGCTTGATAGCTCATTTCATAGCCATGAGGAACCAGTACGCCGATATAGCCGATCGGGTTATTAACGACCGAAATATAACCGCCGCCGCCAATTTGCCCGGACTTATTTATAGAATTGCCTTTTTCCTTGATTTCTGTTTTGACGACCTCTTTTTCGCCGTCTTTTACTATCAGTGTATTACCCCAGCCCTTTCCCGGGTTAAACGGCATAGTAATCCAGCCCAGCGGAATCGGCACATTGCCTTGCAGAACCACATCTTTTTTGAATTTGATCCATCCTTCATGCCACATGTAATCGCCCTTGTAGTTACGGATGCTTTCGGCCAGCCGGCGATGATTCCAGGCGACAAAGTGATCCATGCGGTCCATTGGCGAAATCATGCGGTCAAAACGCTCAAAGTATTCGTTATCCGCCACTTTCCGGCAGATCGAGGCGAATGAAGGACCGGGACGGTCTTTGTTGTCGAACTTCTCCATCAGATTATCCATCTTCATATCCACGATCTGGATATTATGCCCGGCAAGTTGCACATCCATGCGTTTACCCAGAATTTTCATTTTATCCACGGGAGACGGATATTCGCCAACGCCTTTGATATTGACCCAGTCACAGGACTGCCCCACAGGTCCCGGACAATCCGGGCCGCCGCGATCCCAGCCCTGCACACTGAATAATTCGGCATTTCTGAAATCCTTATTGAAATGGAATGACTGGTTCCGGTCAGGATGCCAGTACATACCCAATGGACCGAGAATGTTTAAATTGTCGCCGCACCGTGCAAGCCCCTGTTTATAACAGAAAATCAGCACGGAATTAGAATACGATTTCGTCCCGCTGCCGTCAGTTACCTCTGTAATTACCCAGTGCTGTTTGTCCTGCACCAGTTCAAACGTCTGAGAGAACATTTTGGTTCCGGCGGCAGGCAGAAAGCGGCGAAGAACATCATTGCTCGAAGGATCAAGCAGCTTAACTTCTTTGATACCAGCCTCGCTATAAGCGTCAATCTGCACCTTTACCCGCTGAGCGCCGCGGATAAACTGCCAGTTCTCCTCCATCTGATTATTGTAAATCCGCAGCGCCACCGGCGCATAGCCGCCATAAGTGACAAACGCAGTAGTGTCTGTGGCTTGATGATATGACGACGCACTACGGGCGTTGAGAATTTTGAAAGCATTAGCCATATTCTCTTCCGGAGAACCGATGCCGATCCCGGACAATGCGGAATGCCTTGCAAGTTCTATATTTTCCGGAGTTTTAATCCGGGTGTAAGGCATGGGAACGAGAAAACGCAGGTCGCGCAGCGACAACAGCAATTCCTTTGTGTTGTCCGCAATTAATTTGTCGCCATCATAGGCATACGGGAAAATATTGTGAAACCACCACATATTTTCCATAAAAGCCCCGACTGAGCTCAGTTGTTTATAATCAATTATGGCGGCGGGGGGATTACCGCAAAGTTCAATATATTTACCGAAATTGCTGACGACTTTTTTAGAATCATCCCATATCTGATAGGTGTAATTCATATGCTTGAAAGAACCGGCAGGCCAGACAATCTTTTCCCCCCAGAACACCCATCTGACGCCCGAACCGTCGGTAAATTCCACGCCCGGGCAGGCGTAGAAGGATTTATCTGAATATTTTTTACAGTCAGCTTTTAAGGCGTCAAGTTTTTGCGGGGTCAATAATTCCAGCGGATCGGTGAAAACGATATAGGCAAGTCCGGCCGCTTTAGCGGCTTTGACGTAGTCCGCAACAGCCCCTGTACCGTCGGTATAAGCAGTATGAGCTCCGAGTATCCCCGTGACGGATTTTTTCCACCAGCCATCGGCCAGCTTCGGGAAATAATAACTGTCATGCTGGCAGGATTCCGCGAATTGTACGGGGGTATATTCCGGTATTTTGAATGTTCCGAATTCAGGATTCCCGATATTAGCGTTTCCCAGCCATTTCGCCAGGCCGGCGATCAACCACATGCCGTCGCTCTTTTTACCTGATTTAGGTTCGCCGGCGCTTTCAACAATATGCGACCAGAACGCGTTGCCGTAATTCTGTCCGGTATAAATCACATCCAGCGGCAGACAGGCGACCCGCCCTTTTCCCAGATTCCGCACCGCGACTATTGGCGGCGACTCCTTGTAAGTACCGGTTTTATCAGGCGTTGCGCTAAGCTCATTTGATGACGGATGGGTCAAAAAGCTCTTCGCTGATTTTTCCCCGCTGACTATAACTTCCCATTCCGAACCGTATTTCATTGCCGGCGTCCCGGCAGCCGGGTAATAACTGTTCAGCGGCAGCCACAAACCGCTGACATTCTCTACCGCCGGATGTTTTTTTATGTTCGCAGTGAAGAAAAATTTTGCAAAGAATGCCGGTTTGATCTCATTCTGCGCCTGATTGTCCTGGTCAAAAATACCTTCATGCAGAATTTCAACATTGAATGGCTTGAAAACCAAGTTCCAGTACTTTTCATCCTGGTCATTGGCATATCTGACCGATTGCGGCAGCAGCAGCAGACTGCCGCCCTGTTCGACATATTGCTTTAAAGTCTGTCCCAGCGCTTCCGCCTGTTTCGCGATTTCCGGAGTCAACAGATGAACACCTTCTTCGCGACCGCGCAGCAAGATTACATTATATTGTTTCAAATTCGCAGGCGAAGAAAGCGCCTTGTAGTCAATCAACACTGATTTGACCCCATGCTCCGCAAGGAATGCGGCGGCTTTATTGTCTTTTACATATTCAGCGCTGTATTTGTCACC
>CAIJKT010000570.1 GCA_903821255.1 uncultured Lentisphaeria bacterium
CCAGACAAAGTACCCTTTCAGCGGAATGCCTTCATTGACCGCCCGGCTGGCGGCAATAAAATGATTCCTCAGGTACATGATGCGGTCGGTATCGTAAACTTTGCCGGTATGGTCGAGTTTATCCACCGCCGCACAGCCGTTCTCGGTAACATAGATGCCTTTGACGTTCCAGAGCTCTTTCAGGAAACGCGGCGACCAGTAAGTAATATTCGGGCCGATGTTGAGCCACGGCATATTCATTTTCGGATAGCCTTCCGGCATGGGAATTTCCGCAAAGCCCAGCTTTGATTCCGGGTCAGCCTTGACATAGGTCGGCGCATAGATATTGACGCCCACGAAATCCAGCGGCGAACTGATGATCTTCATGTCTTCATCAGTAAATTCCGGGGCATTGGCGCCGAGGTGCTCAAGCCATTCCGCCGGATAAGCGCCTTCCATCATTGCAGTCATTCTCGGGGCTGAATTCCAGCGGAAAGCCTTTCTGGCGGCATCAATATGCTCTTTGGTTTCATACAGCGGGATCATTGAAGTCAGGTTCTCGGCAATCCCGATATTGGGTTTGATTTTAGCGTTGGCGCGTATCGCCTGAACCGCCGTGCCGTGCGCCAGACAGCCGTGATGGACGGTCTGATTAACGGTTTTGGCGTCGAGTTTCAGTCCCGGGGGAAACACTCCGGCTTCGTAGCCAAGATTGGTAAAACAAAGAATTTCATTTACCGTGAAATAATTTTTGACACGGTCGGATATCTGTGACGTAACATGAGCGACATATTTGCCGAAAGCATCCACGGTTTTACGCGAACGCCAGCCACCGTATTTATCCTCCAGCGCCTGCGGCATGTCCCAGTGAAACATCGTGACCCAGGGCTGAATGTCGTTTGCCAGCAGTTCGTCGATAAGTTTATTATAATAATCCAGCCCTTTGGGATTAATCCGGCCTGTACCGTTCGGAAAGACCCGCGACCAGGAGATGGAAAAGCGGTAGGCTTTGATGCCGAGGGATTTCATCAACTGGACGTCTTCTTTATATTTAAGGTACTGGGCGGCGCTGATATCGCCGTTGTGATCGTTTTCAATCCGTCCCGGCTGATGGGAAAAATGATCCCAGTTGGAAATCCCGGCTCCGTCGGCGCGGGGATAACCTTCGACCTGAAATGAAGCGGTAGCGGCGCCCCAGAGAAAATTCTTCGGAAAAGTGTAATAGTTTTTCATTCAATCATATTCCTTAATATAGTGTTTATTCTCCGAGCTTCATCGGGACAAAACCTTTAAGCGTTTCGAATCCCAGGCGGGCATAAAATTCTTCAGTGCCGGGTTCGCCGATCAGGCCGATCCAGTCAATGCCTTTCGCTTTCAGTTCGCGGATCAGCACTTTGACGATTTCCCCGCCGATCCCCTGCCCGCGGTATTCGTTCAGCACCACAATGTCCTGAATATAGGCGTCGCTGACATTGTCTGAAATCGCGCGTCCCATCCCGATCATGCGGTCATGGTCGAACGCTCCGGCAAAACAAGAGGAATTCTTCACCATGCCCGGAATAAAAG
>CAIJKT010000571.1 GCA_903821255.1 uncultured Lentisphaeria bacterium
CATTATCGCGGACACCCCAGGACACGAGCAGTACACCAGGAACATGGCGACCGGCGCGTCAACCGCGAATCTGGCGATTATCCTGATTGACACCCGCTACGGGGTGGTCACCCAGACCAAACGGCACGCGTTCATCATTTCGCTGCTCGGGATCAAGCATCTGGTGGTGGCCATCAACAAAATGGACCTGGTGGACTATTCCCAGGAAGTTTTCAACAACATCCGCCAGAGTTTCTCGGAGTTTGTCGGGCATCTGGACATTCCCGATGTGCAATATATCCCGATCTCCGCGCTGAAGGGGGAAAATGTCGTTGAAAAATCCGCCGTCATGCCGTGGTATAGCGGCGGCTCCCTGCTGGAATTTCTGGAAACGGTGGATGTTGCCAGCGACCGCAATTTCACGGATTTCCGCTTCCCGGTGCAGTACGTCAGCCGTCCGCATCTGGATTTCCGCGGCTTCGCCGGCACTGTCGCCTCCGGCGTGGTGAAAGTGGGGGATAAAATTAAAGTTCTGCCTTCGCTGAAGCTGTCCAAAGTCAAAAATATCGTCACCGCCGACGGCAATCTCCACGAGGCGTTCCCGCCGCAGGCGGTTACGATTGAGCTGGAAGACGAAATTGACATCAGCAGCGGCGATATGCTGGTCCACGTCAACAACCAGCCCAAAGTCAGCCAGCACTTTGAGGCGGTCGTGATCTGGATGACGGACACGCAACTGAAGCCGGGCGGCAACTATCTGATCCGCCACGCCGGGCGCAACGTCAAATCCAGGGTTGACACCATCATCTACAATATTGACGTAAACACGCTGCAGAAAAATAAAACTGAAGGTTTGGGGCTCAATGAAATCGGCAGAGTCGTGATTTGCACGACCAAACCGCTGTATTTCGATGCTTATTCCAAAAACCATGAAACCGGCAGTTTCGTACTGATCGACCCGGTAACCAACGCCACGGCCGGAGCCGGGATGATCATCGAGGGGCTGTCGTTTGACTCCAGGCAGGATGACGGAATCAAAGACACCGAAACCAGATTGAAGGATCATGTGGAACGCCGGGAATTCTACTGGGAAACCGGCCTGGTGGAAAACAGGGAGCGGATATTGCGCAACCGCCACATGGGCAAAACAATCGTCGTCACCGGCGGCAATAACAACGCGGTCCAGGAACTGGCGACGAAACTGGAGCAGCGGCTGTTCCGGCTGAACATGAATTCGTACTATCTGGGCATTTCCAGCATCAGCAACGGGCTCGACGCGGATATTCAGAACAACCTGATTGAACGCGACGAACGCGTCCGGCGGCTGGGCGAACTGTCCAGAATCCTGACCGACGCCGGGCTGATTTTCATCACCGCGCTGACCGATGCCGGCGATTATGAATTGAACCGGTTGAAAGTCCTGAATTCGCCGAGTGAACTGCTGATTATCAACCTGGACGAATCAAACTTCAAGACCATTGCGGTTGATGTGAATCTGGCGTCGGAGAGCAGCCTGGAGGATAACTTGCAGTCCATCATCAGGCTGTTGTCCGCCAAAAATATTATCCCGGAATATTGCATCTGACATTTGAAAAGAATTGAATGGTTTTATATTAGAACATAAACTTAATTTTATAAGGAGATGGAAATGACGAACCGCAGCATCGCTGAATTTCACGAACTGTATCTTCAGCTTAAAACTAAGATTGACGAATATCTGTCCGGCGGGATAACGGCGGACCAGCTTAAACCGTTTGCCGCGCCGTTCGGGATTTACGAACAGCGCAACGGTCTGTTCATGGTCAGGATCAGGATTTCCGGAGGCCACATTGCCCTGAAAACCCTGCGGGATATCGCCGGAATCATGGAGCGGAACAAAATCGGCTCCGCCCATCTTTCGACCCGTCAGGACATCCAGTTGCACGACGTTCCCGCTGAAAATATTTTTTCAACCATTGAAAGCTGCGACTTGAGCGGCTTTCCGTTCAAAGGCGGCGGCGGCAACACCTACCGGAACATCATCGCTTCGGCGGACAGCGGTTTGGGCCAGGATTCAATCTTTGACGTCAAGCCCTATGTGGATGAACTGAACAGTTTCCTGAAAAAATACGAAAAAGCTTTCGGCCTGCCGCGAAAATTGAAAGCCGGCTTTTTCAGCAACCAGTCCGAAGTCCTGAACGCCGCAGTTCAGGATTTAGGGTTTGTCGCAAAAACCAGCGACGGCCGTAAAGGGTTCAAAGTTTACGGCGGCGGCGGCATGGGCCGGGAAAGTTCCCTGGGCGTGGTGCTGTTTGATTTCCTGCCGGATGCCGATGTCATCCGCTGCGCGGCGGCCATGACCGATCTGTTTTACGACCATGGCGACCGGGCCAACCGCAACCAGGCCCGAATCCGCTTTATCCTGAAAAAGCTTGGCGCCGAGTCATTTGAGAAACTGTTTCAAGAGTATTATGCCAAAACTCCGGCGTATCCGCTGCCGCTGCTCCGTGAGGTCAGCTATGCACATCTGGCGGAAAAGGTGAGACGCGCCGAAACGCCGCCTGTTCCCGCAGACGGGTATGATTCGTGGAAGAAATACGCGGTCATTCCGACTAACCTGGGCCCGGACATTTCCTCGGTGCGGCTGTATGTTCCGTATGGCAATTTAACCGCACGGCAACTGGTGAAACTGGCAGGATTTTTTGAGGATTTGAACTGCGGCTTTCTGCGGCTGCTGCCGTCTCAGGATATCCTGATTCCGCTGGCACATTCCTCCAATCTGGCGGGAATTTACAATTCGCTGCTGCGTGACTTCCCTGAAACAGACTTGACGCTTAAATCGTTTAAAGGCCATATCGTCTCCTGCGTCGGTTCGGGCGTATGTAAAATCGGCATCCTGAAATCCCCGGACATTGCCGATGCGGTCGGCGCCGAAATGGACAAGCTGCTGCCGGTTGACACCCCGGAGAAAGTTAAAATATTGCGCACATTGACTGATCATGTCAGAATATCCGGCTGCCCGAATTCATGCGCCGGACACCAGGTCGCGAAAATCGGACTGCAGGGACAGAAAAAACGGATTGGCGAAACCGCGGAAGACGTATGCCTGTTCTTTACCGGCCTTTCGACGGATGAAAACGCTTTAAAACTCTCCGCTCCGGCAACTGAAGATGAATTTGTCAAAGTCGCGGATATTCCGCTAAAGATCAAATCTTTATTAGGCACATAGTTTTTATAACGCTTGCTTTCCTGAACAACAGAAGTTATGCTATAATATTAAGTAATTAATATTTCAGCATAATTTTTGCCGCTTTTCCCTCTGCAAAGTCCTTGCCCGGAGACAAGCGGAAACAGGATGTTTATGAACGAGCAACTTAATCTGCTGCTGGTCGAAGATTCGGAAAGCGACGCTGCCATGATTGTCCGCCTGCTGGAGCAGGCCGGCTACAAAGTTCATAGTAAAATAGTCGGAGACGCCGGCCAAATGTGCGCCGCCTTGTCCGGGGAGCACTGGGACGCGGTGATTTCCGACTACAATCTCCCGCAGTTCGATGCATTGTCCGCACTCACGCTCATACAGCAGGCTGAACTTAATATCCCGTTCCTGGTGGTATCCGGCTGTATCGGCGAAGAGACCGCCGTGTCCATGATGAAGGCCGGCGCCAAAGATTATATCATGAAGGACAATCTTTACAGGCTGATACCTGCGCTGGAACGCGAACTTCGAGACTCGCATGCCCTGCGGGAACAACTCAAGACTGAAATGGCGCTGCAGGAAAGCGACCAGCGGTTCCATGCGGCGTTTGCAAATGCCGCAATCGGAATGGCCATAGTCTCGCCGGAAGGCAATTACCTGAAAGTCAATAATGCGTTATGCAAACTTACCGGCTATACGGAAAAAGAACTGCTTTCCAGAAGCATCATGGACATAACCCATCCGGAGGACCAGGCAAAAGACCTGAAAAACATAAGCAGAATACTGTCGGGGGAAGTCGGCCATTATCACATGGAGAAACGCTATATTCACAAGCGGGGACATGCCGTATGGGTTCTGCTGAGCGTGTCACTGATCAGAAATAATAATAACGAACCACTGTATTTTGTTTCGCAGGCCCAGGACATCACCGAACATAAAAGATATGAACTTGAACTTCAGGAATTGAACATCTCCAAAGACAAATTCTTCTCCATCATCGCCCATGACCTGAAAAGCATGTTTAATAACATTCTGGGGTTCAGCGATTTGCTGAAATCGGAAATAAGAACCAGTGATCCGGAGACAATTGAACAGTATGTCGACATGGTTAATTGTTCGGCGCATCAAACCTATGACATACTCGCAAACCTGCTGGAATGGGCAAACTCGCAACGCGGCAAAATACCGTTCAATCCCGCTCCGGTAGTTTTACGCGGATTGATCGAGGAGGAACTGGCCGTGCTGCGCAAGAGCGCCGAACAGAAAGATATCGAATTAAAAATCTGCATCCCGGATAAGTTAACCGTGACGGCAGATAAAGATATGCTCAAAACGGTTTTGCGCAACCTGATTTCAAATGCCGTTAAGTTCACGCCGAAAAACGGTGAAATTGAGCTGTACGCCACGCCGGACGATCAGCAGATTGAAATAGCCGTCTGCGACAACGGCACCGGAATGACTCAGAAAGCGGTTGACAAACTCTTTAAACTTGACATCATTAATTCGACCCCCGGCACCGAAAACGAAAAAGGAACCGGGCTTGGCCTGATGCTGTGCAGCGATTTCGTGAAAAAACACGGCGGGAAAATCTGGGCGGAAAGCGAACCGGGCAAAGGCAGCACCTTCAAGTTCACCATGCCGCAGTGACCGGCGGAATCCGGAAATCAGGCTTTTATTATTGCGCTTTCCGGTTCTTCTTATAAGCATCATATTCCGCGAGCGTTCCGGGAAAGTCAACAACCTTGCCGTCATCAATATCAATAATCCTGGTCGCCAGGCTGCTGATGAATTCACGGTCGTGGCTGACAAATATTATTGTATCGGTAACCAGGGAAAGCGCATAATTCAGCGCCTCGATGGATTCAAGGTCCAGATGGTTGGTCGGTTCGTCCAGCACCAGCACATTGCCGGCTTCAAGCATCATTTTAGCGATGATCAGACGGGCCTTTTCGCCTCCGGAAAGCACTTTGACCGGCTTATAGACTTCATCCCCGCTGAACAGCATCTTGCCCATGAACGAGCGCAGTTCCATTTCGCTGAGACCGGTTTCCGGGCCGAAATGCGCTAGCCAGTCAATCGACCGCTCCTCGGTATTCAGCATATCCGAGGTGTCCTGAGGGAAATAACCGATTTTTACGGTTTCGCCATGCACGACTTCGCCGTTGCAGGGTTCGATTAGTTTCATCAGAGTCTTCAGCAGGGTCGTCTTGCCCGCGCCGTTGGTCCCGATAATCGCGACTTTCTCATTGTTCGCGCAGGAGAAATAAAGATTCTTGAACAGCGTGTGATCATAAACTTTGTCGATTTTCTCCGCTTCAATGACCTTCTCGCCCAGCCGCTGCCCGGGAGTAAAACGGATATAAGGCGATACGCGCGAACTCGGTCTGATCTCATTGAGCTGAATCTTGTCCAGTTCCTTCTGGCGCGACGTGGCCTGCTTGGCCTTGGACGCGTTGGCGCTGAAACGGTTGATAAAACACTTCAGATCTTCGATCCGCTTTTCTTTCTTCTTGTTGTCTTTCAACTGCAGCTCGATCGCCATGGCGCTGGCGGTCATGAAAAAGTCGTAGTTGCCGTTGAACAGACGTATTTCCTGGTAATCCAGGTCCGCGATATGGGTGCATACTTCATTAATGAAATAGCGGTTATGCGAAATCACGATGACCGTGCCCTTATGCTGCTGCAATACTCCGCAAAGCCAGTCAATGCTGCTCATGTCAAGATGGTTGGTCGGTTCGTCCAGCAGCAGGATTTCAGGATTGTAAAACAGCACCTGGGCCAGCAGCACCCGCAGTTTGAAGCCGCCGGTCAGGGTTGACAGCGGCATATTGTGTTTGTCCTCCGGAATGCCCAGCCCGACTAACAGTTTGGCCGCGTCAGCCTCCATCGTGTAGCCGCCGGCATTGCCGAACAGGTCTTCAATGTCATTGGCCCGGTTCTCCTCCTCGTCAGTCAACTCGGACTGGGAGAACAGGTATTCCCGTTCCTTGTGTATCTTCCACAGATTCTCGTTGCCCATGTACACGGTGTCGAGAATCGTTTCATTTTCATATTTATAATGATCCTGCTTCAGATAGCCAACCCGGCAGTCGCGGTCGATCACAACCTCGCCGGTGGTAGCCTGCAATTGTCCGCTCAGAATGCGCATGAACGTGGACTTGCCGGAACCGTTGGCGCCGATCAGTCCGTAACGGTTGCCCGGAGTGAATTTTACAGAAACATTCTCGAACAATATCTGCTGTCCGATTCTCATCGAAATATTGGCTGCTGCTATCATTAAAACAATCCCATGTTAAATATTTTAAGCGCCTTTTAATGTACTCAATATTTGCGGAATTTCAACATCATAACCGCTTTTCGTTGAGACATTTTCAAAGCGGCAGTTGCCGTGAAGTCAAAATTTTGCATGGAGGCCGGCATATTCGCAGTTACATTATTTTCTAATCTTTTCCAGCCAGTCTTTTCCGTAAATGCCATTGATGGTTCCATCCACCCGGCCGATGTTGCCGAAGAATTCGTGATTATTAGGCTTGTCATAGAGAATAGGAGTATTCGGATCGGATTTCTCGTTTAGTCCGCCGATATAAACATAATCTACCGTATCTTCTGTTAATGGCAGATTTCCCTTGCCTTTCGCCTTCAAAGAGCTTGGACAGGTATATACCAAGTAGTCAATCAGATAATCGTATTTTCTCAAATACTCCAGCCCGGCAGCTCCGTTTGCAGGTGGAAAATTACCGGAATAGTCAGCAGCGTATTGCAGTAATGCAAGGCGAATCTGCTTTATATTGCTTGCGCAAGACATACGCATCGGCCCTTCGTAGGCAGCGCCTAGCGGCGGCAAACAAAGTCCAATAAAAATAAAACTAAAAAACGTACAGAGAACGCATATAATCTTACCTTCATCATTTTTTCTTTTAATCTCTGCAATTAAGCCGCAAATTCCGAAAAAGAAGCCGAAAAAACAAATGAGCAGCCCTATTCCCATAACTGATCTGCTGGTTGGCCATCCGCAATAAAGCGCATATCCATCGGAAATAGTATGTATATAAGTTCCCGAAATCATACCGCCAGCGGCTAAACTAACCGCGATCCAGGTCAGAACAGATATTTTTGTTTTGCTCATTTCAACTCTCCTATATTCAATGCGGGGCCAGCAGGGTGAACGGCCACAGCGGAATGTTGCGGAGTATGCCGTAACTGACGATTATAATCAGCAGACTCCAGCCGGTACGGGGATGCCATAACCATTTTTTGTTGAACAGCAGGATAAGCACTCCGGGAAACAGGATAAACAACAGCGGATTTTTGGCGACAGCGCCGCCGATATCGCCATTAAGCAGACAATGCAACGACCTCAAGGTTCCGCAACCGCTGCAATAAAGGCCGGTCATCTCATGAAAGAGGCACGGCGGAGCCAGTTTTGATTCCGCCGGATCGATTGCATACAGCAGAAACACCAATCCTAAAAATGTTCCTGCTGCCAAGGAAATTTTGACTGCGCGAGACATCAAACTAATGCTGTGAGGCGGCTGTCGCAACAAACAAAAGATTTATCGCCGTGTAGATAATCACGAAAGCCAAACCGGCCCCGAAGGCAATCCAGCACCACATTCTGGCTTTCCGGGAAGATTGCAGTGCGCCCTCGATATTGCCGGCGGCGGCCTTTCCGGGAACCTGCGCGGCATAAACGATTGCGGGAATACCGAACGGAATACAGCACAGTACGGTTACGAGAATTGCGAAAACCAGATATGACTGTATTGGCGGTTGAGACGCTGCGGCGGTTGCCATAATTACTGTCTGGTCCAGCTTTTCATTGCAGCTTACGCATGCTGCCGCGTTGTCTTCATTTTGAGCTCCGCACTTTTTACAAAACATTTCCCACCCCCCGTTTGATTGATGAACTACTCTTTTATCCCGTTGCTGATTATCATACCCGCACAAGAGTAATAAAGCCAGTTCCATTTTTAGAAAGTTGAAATATTTTTCAGCCATGCGTCCGGTCAGGGAATATGCGCGTCCGGATACCGGGACTGGTGCTCCTGCCGCTCCCACTCGACGAACTGCTTGTTCAGTTCATCCCATTTCCTGCGCGGCGGTTTGGGGCCTTTGATCCACTCGACCTGGCGGCCGCGCCAGATGGAATAGATGGCAGGCACGATTTCAAGGGTGAGAATGGTGCTGGTGATCAGGCCGCCGATCATCGGCGCGGCGATGCGCTGGATGGCTTCCGCTCCGGCGCCGTGCGCCCAGAGCGCGGGCAGCAGGGCCAGAGTGGTCATTCCCACCACCATCAATTTCGGACGGACGCGCTGGACAGCGCCGTAAGTAATGGCTTCGAACAGGTCATACTGGTTATTCATCCGCCCCGCCCGCTGATATGCGTGAAATGCTTCATCGAGATAAATGATCATTACCGTGCCGGTTTGCGCGGCCAGTCCGGCCAGCGCGATGATCCCGACCCATACGGCAATGCTCATATTGTAATCCAGCAGCCAGAGCAGCCAGATGCTGCCGGTCATGGCGAACGGGATGGAAAGCAGAATAATGAAGGTTTCGGCAACACTCTTGAAGTTCATATAAAGCAGCACAAAAATCAGCATCAGCGTGAACGGCACCACCAGTTTCAGGCGTTCGCTGACGCGCAGCATGTGCTCATACTGCCCGGACCATTCCAGGCGGTAACCCGCAGGCAGCAAACCGGCTTTCTCGATTTTCTCCGACACCAGTTTCTTGGCATCCGTGACGTAACCGCCGATGTCGCGCCCGGCCATGTCCACATAGACCCAGCCGGTCAGCGAACCGTTCTCGTTGCGGATCAGCGGCGGTCCGCTGGTGACGCGGATATCAGCGAGCTGCCCCAGCGGCACCTGCTGAATGGCCTCCGGCCTGGCGCCTGACGACATGCCGTTGCCGCTTCCCGCCTGCGGCGGCTGCCCCGATGCGCCGGGCATGACCGGAATGAGCACGCGTTTAAGCTTGCCGATGTCATCGCGCAGTTCACGGCTGTAGCGGACATTGATCGTGTACCGTTCGCGGCCTTCAACGGTGCGGGCGACCACCATGCCGCCAATCGAAGTTTCCACCTGCGAGAGAACGTCTTCGACATTCAAGCCGTAGCGGGCGATTTCAGCGCGGTTGGGGGTTATGTCAATATAGTAGCCG
>CAIJKT010000572.1 GCA_903821255.1 uncultured Lentisphaeria bacterium
AAAATTATCGCGCTGATATCGATCCGCGACCTGATGTACTGCGTTGACATGGAGCAGGAAATCGCCATGAGCCACATCAATGACATGTTTGGAGCAACCCGCCGCGATGTCAACTTTTGATTTTACATGGTTTTAAACAGTAGCGGTGTATTCTTTTTCACCGCCACGGCAGAATGCGGCTTATTCGTTTTTTACTGAATGATTGAATCCTGCGCTGCCGGTAAGTTCTATTCAAAAATCTTCATAGCTGGACAGCATCCACAGCTATATATAAAAATAAAAGCATTAATTTTTAATTAAAACAGTTGCATGAACTATTTTGAGTAGTATTATAAAAATAGTAACTATTATCAAAAGTAAAGGTTCTGATTATTAAATTAAGCAATACAATTCAGCGAAGAGTGATTCTTGAGGAGCTGAATAAACTCAAGACCCATCCTACAGCGGATGAATTGTATGTTATTGTCAGGGAGAGACTGCCTCAAATCAGTCTTGGAACAGTTTATCGCAACCTTGATCAGCTCTCGGCGGCCGGCACTATCCAGAAGCTGGAAATCGCCGGTAAACAAAAACGATTTGACGGACAGGCAAACAGGCATTATCATATACGGTGCACAAAATGCGATTGCGTGGAAGATATACCTGATGAGGAAATGACTGAACTGGACCGCAAGTTGAGTGAAATGATTGAATCAATGCAGTTTGAAGGTTACAGGCTGGAGCTAAACGGCAAATGCAGCAGGTGCAGCCGTAAAAGATAGCATTTGATGTTATTCACTAAACCCATAAACATTGAGGAGAAATTCTATGTCAAGCATTAAAGGAACCGAAACTGAAAAGAACCTGTTAAAAGCGTTTGCCGGTGAATCTCAGGCCAGAAACCGTTACGGCTATTTTGCCTCGCAGGCCAAAAGTGAGGGGCTGATTCAAATTGCCAATATTTTTGATATAACCGCCGATCAGGAAAGGCTCCATGCCAAACGTTATTTCAGTTTTCTCGAAGGCGGCGATTTGGAAATAACCGCTGCTTATCCGGCAGGCAAAGTCGGAACGACCGCAGAGAACCTGAAAGCGGCGGCAGCCGGCGAACACATGGAATGGGAAAGCCTGTATCCGTCATTTGCCGATGTGGCGGACAAGGAAGGATTCCCAAGTGCAGCAGCAGCTTTCCGCTCTGTCTCGAGGGCTGAAAAGCACCATGAAGCGCGTTACCTGACTTTGCTGAAAAACCTTGAGGACAACACGCTGCTGGAAAAACCGGAAGAAACTACCTGGGAATGCTCAAAATGCGGTTATTTGCACAAGGGCAAAAACCCGCCGAATAAATGTCCGGCATGTCAGCATCCCAAAGAATATTTTGTCGTTCTTTCAGAAAACTATTAATAACCCGGATTACAAGTAAGGGAAATCATCATGACCATTAAAAGAAGCCAGATTTACAAATGTGCCCATAGTGGATTAACCGTGGAAGTGCTTACCTCCGAAGATCAGTGCGTCAAGCTGGAATGCTGCGGCGATGAAATGCAGTTGCTTCAGGCTAAAACCAGCGATGCAGGCAAGGAGAAACATGTTCCGGTATTGACCGGCAGTGAGAAAGGCATTAAGATCGTCGTCGGCACCATTCCCCATCCGATGGAAGAAAATCACTACATCATGTGGATTGAAGTTGCCAACGGCCCTTACGTTAATCGCAAGTATTTGAAACCCGGCGAAGCCCCGGAAGCGGAATTCTATGTTCCGATGCAGAGTCATCTGGAAGTTCGTTCGTACTGTAATCTGCACGGTCTCTGGACTGGCGGGAAATAATTAACCATTCAGTTCCCGGTTCCCGATTTGAGCCGGGAATGTAATCATTAAAAACAGAGGTGTATCATGCTGAGCAAGGCAATGGAAAAAGCGTTAAACGATCAGCTCAATTTCGAGATTTATTCTTCATACCTTTACATGTCCATGGTCTCCGCGCTTGAAGCCATGAATTACAAGGGCGCCGCGCATTGGATGCGCATTCAGGCTATGGAGGAACTCTTTCACGCGAACAAGTTCTTCAACTATATAATTGACCGCGAAGGCAGGGCCATTCTTCAGGAGATTAAAAAGCCGAAAACCGACTGGAAGTCATTTCTGGAGATATTCGAAGACGCGCATAAACATGAGATAATCGTCACTTCCAAAATCTGCAATCTGGTTGATCTGGCGCTGACGGAAAAAGATCATGTGACCAACAGCACACTGCAATGGTTTGTCACTGAACAGATTGAAGAGGAAAGCAACGGCAAAACTATCATTGAAAAAATCAAGAGAACTAAAAACTCTACAGATGGTTTGATGATGATTGATACTGAACTTGGCGTCCGTGTGCTCTCGCCGCTGGCGAATGTGACTACTGCCATTTCGACTCCGGCATAATTTCAGTTCCGCGCAATTGCTACATGCGCCTGATTGCTCAGGCGCATCCTGTTAATTTGTAAGGGTGGAGGACAAAGATGAGAGAATTATTGAATGCCGTAAAACTTACGGAAAAAGTTTACTGGGTCGGCGCTGTGGACTGGGAAATTAAAAGTTTCCACGGGTACGCCACAGAGCGCGGCACTACCTACAATGCCTATCTGGTCATGGACAAAAAAATTACACTGATAGACACGGTTAAAGCCCCGTTCAGGGACGAACTGCTGGCTAGAATCAGTTCCGTCATAGACCCGGAGCAGATTGATTACATCGTTTCCAACCACTCCGAAATGGACCATTCCGGGTGCCTGCCGGAGATGATCAAGATCGTAAAGCCGGAAAAAGTTTTCGCCTCGCCGATGGGGGAGAAAAATCTCAAGGCGCATTTCGGCAATGATTTACAGATCGAAATAGTGAAAACCGGCGATTCGCTCAGCCTGGGAGACAATACTCTCTCATTTGTGGAGACAAAAATGCTTCATTGGCCGGACAGCATGATGTCATACCTCAGCGGTGAAAAAATACTCTTTTCGCAGGATGGATTCGGCATGCATCTGGCTGGACTGGAACGTTTTGCCGATGAATGTCCAGACTATGTGATTGAATGGGAAGCCGCAAAATACTTCGCCAATATCCTGATGCCTTACGCCTCAAAAATTCTCTCCATACTTGAAGCGCTGCCCAAATTTAACTTTGATATAAAGACAATCGCTCCGGATCACGGGCCGTGCTGGCGCAAAAATCCGGAATGGATTATTGAGCAATATCGCAAATGGTCTGTGCAGAAGCCGGAAAAATATGCGATCGTAGTTTACGATACCATGTGGGAATCCACTGCGACAATGGCAAAGGCAATTGCCGACGGTATCAGCAGTGCAGGGGTTGAAGTTGAACTGATCTCGCTCAAAGCCAGAGACCGCAGTTATATCGCAACCATGGCGTTGAAGTCCGGTGCGCTGGTTATCGGCAGTTCCACCCTCAACAATCAACTGCTGCCGCCAGTCGCGGATGTCCTGACCTATCTTAAAGGCTTAAGGCCGTTGAATAAAATCGGATTCGCGTTCGGCTCCTACGGCTGGAGCGGCGAGTCCATAAAACAAATCAACGACTATCTCACTGCAACTGACGTGGAACTGACCTGTGAAGGCGTAAAAGCCAAATATGTGCCGGACCAGGCGGCGCTTCAGGAATGCTTCAATGCCGGCGCGGCGTCAGGCAGACGGTTAATCGAGAAAATTGAAGCCGGCAGTAAATAACCGGCGGACAAATAAAATAACAAAATTAGAACACCCAACAAGGAGAATGAGAATGCAGAAATTTGTATGTGATGTTTGTGGCTACATCTATAACCCGGCAGTCGGCGATCCGGATAACGGCGTTAAACCGGGAACAGAATTCAAAGATATTCCGGAAGACTGGGTCTGCCCGGAATGCGGCGTCGGCAAAGACAGTTTCAGCCCTGTAGAGTAAGTAATTACAGAACAGACCCGCCGGAGAAGTATTTTCTCCCGGCGGGTATTTTCCCATCATTTTTAACCACTCGGGATACATCCATGACGTCTTTTCCAGACAGATATTGGATTCGCCCAAGCCCGTCGGCATGAACAATATCACATTTTGTCCATTTGGGACATCAGTTGAACAGAAAGCATTTGCAACTGATCTAATATCCCGGAGATTTTAATATTTCCCGTCTTCTCATTTTAAATTTTCAATAGGGACTAATTCATTGGTGATTTTCACCTGTCAATATTTTTCGGGCTGAATCTCGGCATGTCCAGCGTGAATTTTGCTTATTATGGTAAAATCATCAAGGGGACTATTGGTTTTCCCACATTTTCTCCAGTCCGGCATATTCGAAGAAATCAATGCCGCGGAATGACGGATATTTTTCTGAGTTCCTGGTGACATGATCTGCGGCTTCAATCAGCTTGTCCCAGCCTTGCGGCTGCAGCGAGGTTTCAATCGCATCGTCATTAAGGGTGCCGACACTGGTTTTCAGGCAGATTGCCACACTGCCCGGGCGCTTGCTGTTTTTCAACTGAGACTCCGCCATCCGGCATATTTTATCCGGTTTGTTGGCATAGGCCATCAATGTGACACAGGCGCATGGTTCAAGAAAATTATTGATTGAGGCGCTGGGCAGTTCTCCTTTCTGATAACGGGGTTCGAAAAAGCAGCCTAGCGCTTCGGCAAGTTCCAGACCTTTTAAATCCTGTTTAGCCAGCGCTAAGATTGCCAGGGACTGTTTCACCAGTTGATCATTGCTTTTACCCGGACCGTAACCTTTTTCATCCCAGTAATACTTCAGGTCTTTGGGGAGGTATGAGCGGCCTTTTTTCAAGATATGCGGTTCGAGGTCGGCGACAACCGCGTCAAAGCGCGATTCCTGTTTTACGGTCTGATTATAGTCAAGCACGGTGCCGGCGGATTTTTTGATATAATCGTCGGAGGCAAAAGCTTCCGCACCGTCATATTTCAGCGCATGAACTTTCAGCCCGTATTTATGAAATGCCGCGTTGAACGCCGCCGCCCGTCCGCTGTATTTTTTATCTGCGGCATGTTTGTCGCTGAAACTGTAATAAATATCTGTAAGGCCGAGCATTTTGCATCTGGCGGCCAGCTTTTCAGGGTTCTGCTCATATACGGAAACTGTGCGGTCATACATAAACACGCCGCTGCGATATTCCGGCTTACGGTTCAGTATCCGGCAGAGAGTGACTGACCGTTCCTGCATTTGCGGAGTAGCCTGAGCCGGCGCGGCAATACCGTCGCCGGCACTTTCCATCGCCTTTAATGAAATTCCGGACAACGGCGTCAAAAGCATGGCTGCCATTAACATTGATCTGGTCTGTTTGTATTTTTTTAACATTTCGTATTCCTTTTTCAGCTATTTCCAGATCATGACCAGGGTTCCGGCGGTAATCAAGCCGCCGGCAATGATGGTTTTAACGCTTAACTGTTCTCCCAGAATAAGAAAAGATAAAACCAGGGTAAGCGCGATGCTGCATTTGTCGACTGGCGCTACTTTTGACACATCACCGATGGAAATAGCCTTGTAATAGAACAACCATGACAAGCCGGTGGCTAACCCTGATAAAAGCAGAAAGGTCCAGTTTGTTCTGCTCAGTTTGATGATTCCATGATGACCGCCTTGAGCGAAAACAATTCCCCAGGCTAAAAGGATGACCACTACTGTACGGATAGCGGTTGCCAGATTGGAATCAACGCCTCTAATTCCGATTTTGGCAAGAATGGCGGTTAGCGCTGCAAACAGCGCTGACAGTAATGCGAATAGTTGCCACATGATTTTAACCTTCCTGAATTACTATTATGAATTCGGTTTGAAAAACTCATTTTATCTTTTGCATCAGGTTCTTAGAAACGTCCTGAATCTGCATTTTAAAAATCTTTCATAATATACGATGAATTGCTGAAAATTAAAAATAACAGTTAAAAAGTTTATCAGTAATACTCCGGCGCCGTTAGAGGTTGTTATCGGGAAACATAAGCTTGCACTTTTGTCATACCCGGGGTGCGGTATCCGGATTTATGAATAATTCAGGCTAATGTTATAGATATTAAACTGGAAAATTATTAATCTTAAATTATATTTATAAATGTAATCATAAATATGAGACAGTGTTTTATAATGGCTCGAAATTGTAGTTTTTACTATTTGAATACGGGAGGAGAGAGATGAACTCACTGTGGCTGCCTCCCGTGTTGCTTGCCGCAATCATGGCGACCTTGCTTCTCTCGCTGGCTTTCCTGTATATTTATATCATTGAACGGAAGAAATATCTGCTGGT
>CAIJKT010000573.1 GCA_903821255.1 uncultured Lentisphaeria bacterium
GACCGCATTGTCAGGTTGTTAGTACTTTCGATAAAAAGCTCCCAGTCGTTCGATATCGACATTTTCTATATCGGTTTTACATCCGATAGGCATTTTACCATAGTTCGACCAGTCAAAAGCAGCGGCGAGAGTACGCTTCATAGTCACGGTGTACGGACTGTTTTCGCCATTCTCGAATTCATTGCGGACCACGGTCATTTCAGTTTTGAGCTGTTCGGCGGCTTTATCCGGATTCACTCCAACCATGCAATTAACCATCCGTTCCGCTTCAAGAGCTATAATAGTATTCAGGTTTTCATCAGAAGCCGGAAAGCTGATGTAGTAGTTAGTGCGGTCAAAGGAAGTAGAGCCGTTGAAGCGGGCTCCCAGGCTGTCCAGAATGTCTTTCGGGGTTTTAGTGCCGTTTTCGCCGCTGTAATTTTTTGTCGGCTTGAATACTAAATGCTCCAGCAGATGAGCCATGCCGGTCTCTCCGTAGCTTTCATGACGGGAGCCCACCAGATAAGTAATAGCAACGGTCATGGTCGGCTTACTTGAGTCCGGAAAAAGCAATACTTTCAGACCGTTAGCCAGCCGGTATTCAGTGATACCTGCTACAGATGTCTCTTTGACCGGAGCAGGAATTGTACTGGCTGCCGGCGAAGCCGCTGATGCAGCAGTCCCGGCATCCTGACCATGCAGAGAAGCGCATAGTGCAGCAAGGGTAATGACGTAAATAATGAATTTCATAAACATGAGTCCTTTCCCGATAACCATTTTATATCAGGTGTATTTGTTTCCGGTTCTAAAACAGACTATCATCTGAGCCTTGCCGGGGTATACCAGTTGTAAAAAAATCTATAATAGCGTAATCAAAATTAATATGTTTTGCAGAAAGATTATAAAGTAAGCGCAGAAGATTTATCCATCTCTTTCTGCGCTTTTTGCCAGATTGCAGAATCTCCTTACATTATGATTTCGCCGTTGTGCCGGCTCCAGCCTTGACATCAGACGCTGCCTTGCTTTCTTTCTCCTTTTCGCAGTCGTCACATTCGCCATTGTTTTTCTTCCGCTTCGGGCACTTGGCGCAATCGCCGGCGCAGTCTTTGAGCACGGACTTGGTTTCCAGTGCCAGCTTTAATTCATCGGATCCGGCGATCTTCTGAAAATCAATATTCTGAGCAATGAAAGCTTTTAGCCCCGCGAGTTTTTTAGGTTCGGTATTGGTGAAAATATGCTTAATTGCATCGCCGGCGGCAACTTTATCTCCTGCTGCCGCAACAGCCCGGGCATACAATAATTGATCTGCTGGATTAGTCAGGTCTTTTAATGCAATTTTGCCGACCAGTTCACGGTTTTTAGCCAAATCTCCTTTGCGGGCCGCGACAATTGCACTGAGCAGATTGGAACTGGCGGTCGCCGGGCTGACCTTAGCGAGGACCGTTTCAGCTTCCTGGTTCTGCTGCAGTACCAGCAGCGTGGAAGACAGTTTGATCGCGTTGTCGGCAGTCGGGGCAGCCGCATACACTGCCTGATCAATTTCCTGCGCCTTCTTGACATTACCTACTGCATAGTAGAAATTACGCAACGCAGCTCCGAGGGCCTGTTTGCGTTCAGCATTCTCTTCATGAGAAAAACTTTCCTGCTTTGACAGGATATTTTTCAGATAAGTATAGGCTGTTTTGGCATTGGCGTCTGCAGGATTCTGGCGGGCAGCTTCTGCAAACAACTCCAGTGCTTTTTCGTAATTACCATTGGACACTTCCGACTTGGCGGCGGCCACTCCGGTCGCTTCTGCGGCATAGGTTCCAATACATAAAAAACTTGACGATAACAGATAAAATAACAACTTCTTCATTTTTTTCTCCATTTAGTTTGGATGTCTGGTTCTTAAATTCACGAGTTTTCATTCTTAGTGCACAAACTTACCGCGTCAGTGAACATTGTTTCATTTTGATTTCTCCGTTGGTTTAGGGGTTGGGTTGACACGTTCATTGGTTTTATTATAAAATTCAAGAGCTCGTTCAAGTTCCTGTTTTTCATGGCCTGGTCTGGCGGCAGGAAGCGCGCGGCGAATTACTTCAGGATGATGTGTCCAGCTGGAAAGTTCGAGCGCTTTAGCGGCAGACAAGAGTTCCGGACGCACTGAAAGAATTTTGCTGAGCCGTGCCGGCGGCAGCAGCTGCCGCGAGATTAAAGCATCTTCCAATGCGGTATCTCCGGAAATGCCAAGCCGCTGACGTGCGTCAATAATCCATAGAGACTGTTCCCCTGGTTCCAGCTGCCTGCGCTCAGCGGCGGCGAGCAGATTACTGGCGATCGTTTTTTGTCCAGCGGCCTGAGCCTGAACAGCCAGCCACGCGTAATTACGGACCAAATCAGTTTCTGTCAGCAGATTGATCTGCAATGCATTTTCGAGAGATTTTGCAGCAGCTTCAAAGAATGGAGCTACAGCATCGTCAGGCAGCAGGGCGATAATTTGTTCCCATGGCGGAACGGCATCATCGGTTCTGCCATTGACATAATTGCTGATAAAACGGGTGACGGCGGTGTCCCTGCTGGAATTGTTGTCAAGCAACAGTGCCAGCACCGGCTGTTCTCCCGATTTTAATGCAGGCGCCAGCGCTTCCAGTTCTTTTGGAAGTAATGCCGGGGCAGCACTTTTAAGAAGTATTAGACGGTCGATTTCTGTATTGTCGGCGGCGGCTGCGAAGGGTACCGGCCGTGCTGCCCGGACGATGGAGGCAGCCAGCTGCTGCCGGGTATCATCCGGCAGCAGAGACAGATTTCGGGCAATAGTACTATTACGCCCGAAATTGCGGCGCGCTGCTGTCAGGAAGCGCTGTAACTGCAGCGCTATGAGTCCGGGACGTCCGGCGGGGGGCAGAAACTTGATGATTTCCGCAGTCAGTTCAGGATCAGCTGCTGGATCACCGGCGATTCCGGCCAGCGCATTGGCCAGGGCATTGTCAAGGTGTCCGGCATTAGCCGCGGCCGCTATCAGCAATTCAGTGGCGGTCAGCGTATTTGAACGCAGTTTTATAAGTGCTTCATCCTGCAGCCGCTGCCTTTCTCCTTCAGGCCGGAGGCTTATCTGCAGCGCGGCAAATAATGATCCGGCAGAGCGGTCGGAGAGCGCTGTCCCTTTCATAATGTATTCCAGTTCGGTTGTCAGGTTCATTCCGCCCATCAGTCCGTAAAGCGACTGGCGCGGGTAATCGCCTTTCCTGTGGAATCCGTCAATTCCGCCAGTCGCCGGCAGAAAATCTCCGAATGCCGGAGAGGCGTGATTCCGGTTGCGCTGGTCAAGATAGAAACGCAACACCGTGCGGCTGACTTTGCCGGGGTCGCCGGCGGTGAAGGCGATACCAGTCAGCTGAACTGCTTTCAGAAAATCTACCAAACCTGCAGTACTGCGTTCAGCCTCAGGGAGAAAGAAGAGGTTTTTCTGCAGCATGCAAAGCTGGCGATGATAGAAGAACTGGGCTTCCGGACTTTCCGGTTTCAGTTGTATAAGTTCACGGCGCAGATCGGACCAGCGGCCTGACTGGTCATATGTTTCAATAAAATTACGGAGCGCAATCAAGTTGCCTGATTCCTGACGCCATGCAGCCAGCAGAAGACCGGAGGCGGTGATGTTGTCGCCGCAGCTGCGGGCAAACAACCCGGCCGCGACGCCGGCCGCGGGGTTGTCGCTGACAATAGCTGCGGTATCCGCGGCTGAGCGTAACAATTTGCTCCGGTCAGTGCGGCGCTTTAACCCGTCGCTGACGGAATCTGCCTGAAAAACCGATGACAAGCGGTCTATTAAATTAACCGTTTGATAATTGATTTTTTTACTTTCGACGATGCGTTCAATTATTTCACGGACCAGCGACAACGCTCCGGGATAATCGCCGGCGCTGTTGCGTGCAAGCGCCGCCGCCGCCAGCAACTGGACAGATTCAGGATCTTTGCTTAGAGCAATTTCGCTGATTTGACGCTTAAGTTGACGACCATAGCGGCTTTTTCCCCACAATGATAATTCCTTAGCTGAAAAATGCTTCGCAAAAGATTTAGCCAGGGTGTCGTCAAAACTGCGGTCTGACTCGAACGGCAGATTTTCTGCGAGTTCGACTATGAAGCGGGCAAGCCGGTCAGGAGGACGGTGTGTCAATACCTGATTGAGCAACGCCGTACGGCTGGCCGGAGCCGCATTCTGCAGAATGGCGAGAATACGCTC
The DNA here is from genome assembly GCA_903821255.1 of uncultured Lentisphaeria bacterium. Next base: position 4,202 of record CAIJKT010000573.1, read on the forward strand.
GACACCAGTATCTGAACTTTCAAGCAGATCTTTTTCATAGAGAGCACGATGAACAGAAGGAATCAACTGGTCGCGGCCCGCCTGCCACAATATCCAGGCAAGTTGAGTCCGGTCACCGGGGCGAAGCTTTTCATAGTGATTTTCCACTTCCTTCAGCAATTGGATGAGAGACGCCTGCGGCAGCGAATTATAGACCATTTCCAGGCAGCGGACAACCGGAGCGCTTCCGCCTTTCTGCCAGGCGGCAGCCAGCCATTTGCTGCTGAGTTCGGTCAGCAGGTCAGGGCGGTTAAGCACGATAGCAAAACCGGCCAGATCAACAAAAGTCTTTTCGTCGGTTGCTGCGGATAATTCTTTTATTTGCTGTTCGACCTGCGCGGCAGCCCCGGTCAACTCACTGCGGACAAGCAATCGGGCGATTGGATCATTATACGGTCTAAGGATAGCAGCAACTGCAGGAATATTTCCGGCAAATTCTCGTGCACTGTCATAAAGACCGAATTCGAGACGGTCGCGGACCAGGTCCTCCCGCAAACTTGTATCATTCGGGAAACGGCGCAGCAGTTCCCGGTCGTGTTCATTGGCAGCGGCAATCTGACCTGAGCAGAAGCCAATCCGCCGGTAGAGTTCGCTCCATGATTTCAATTTGGGGGCGGCGTCAAGTGAAACCGGCGGCGTTTTCAACTGGTCAAGAGCAGCAAGTTCAGCACGCAATGATTTTTTGATTGTTTCAGCAATGTTGCCGGGCGCCATCGAGCAGCAATGAACGAGGGCACGGCTGACTGGCAGGAACCAGCGCTGTATTTCCGACACGTTATGGCTGTCACGACCGCGGCGTACTGCGGCCTGTACTGCGGACAACTGGCGGCTGATAAGCAAGTTCAGCACGAAATAGTAGTGTTCAGCGGCAGCTGTGTAATGTCTTCCCATTTCCAGCATAGAGGCGCTTTCGACATGCAGTGCAATGTTGTCAGGATCGACAATCAGCAGTTCCCGGATGATCCGTTCAGCATCGTCGAGCATTCCGGCGTCACGATAAGCCGCTGCCATCTGCATCTGCACATCAGTATAATTGTCCTCACCCTGATCCGCAAGTTTGAAGATCCTTTCGGCTGCGGCATAACGTTTTTCTCCCAGCAGCAGATTGCCGAGAGACTGATAGAGATCAACAGGCAGTTGTTCATTGAGACCGCACAGAAGAAGGCCGAAATCTATGGCGGTTTCACGGTTGCCGGCACTGACAGCCTCCTGCATCAGCTGGCGCAGCACCAGCACCCGGTCGGCGGGAGATACTATCATCGAATAGAGCTGTAACCGCTGCTGCAGTCTTCGATCATTCAGATCTTCGGCAAGGTCACCGGCAAGTCGGTAATAGAAGATATTGCCGCTATCAGCGGCGATGCGCTTTTTGACCAGCGTCAGCGCCTGCTCCAATACCGCCTGCGAAGGCTGCAGATCAATCAGTCCGTCGATCATTACCCCGAACTCATCGGCATCAGTTGCTTTGGTTGCTTTTTCAAGCAGTACTGGAATTGCTTCTTCACCCCTGTTGCTCTTTTTTAGCGACGATGCCCAGGACAACCACGTTTCGATGCATTCCGGATAAAGTGTCAGGCATTGTTCATAAATGCTTGCAGCGCGGGCGTAGTCGTTCATCATTGCGGCAATACCCGCGGAAAACTCCAAAGCCTCCTGCTGATTTTTAAACTGGCTTTCCAGCGCTGAAATGCTGCGTGCAGCCAGTTCCTTGTTTCCGGTTTCGACAGCCAGCGCCGCCTGCTGCTGCAGATAATCGCTGCGATGTGAAGGATCGCTGTCGATAAGTTCACTGAGAATCGCGGCGGAACGGGCGTACTGCTGGCCGTTCAGCATGCATTGGAGTTCCGCCTGAAGCAGAGCAACTTTCTTCTCCGGTTGCAGTTTGCGCTGAGTTGAAAAGAGATTTTCCAGCTCGGAGAAGGTCTGGCTTACGACGAAAATACGTGCCAGGAAAAGCATATCCTTGTCAGTCATTTTATTACCGGACAACGCCTTGAATTCCTGTTGAAGCTGCGGCAGCGTCTGATCTTTCTCAGCCAGCTCGATTACACGGAGCGCGGCTTGATCAGCTGTGACAGGATTGTTTGAAGTTGCCAGAATCCGCCGCCAGAGAGATATGGCTTTTTTCGTGTTGCCGCGATTCTGCTCGATCATGGCCGCACGAATCAGGCCATGAGCGTCGCCGGATTTTCCGGCGGCATCATGGTAAGTGGAAACGGCGCGGTCTAATGCTCCGAACTGTTCATAGAGTTCAGCTACAGCCATAAGCTCTGCTGAATCTGCAGAGTCAATTGTTCCAATGATCTTCAATGCGAGATCAGGATGACCGCGCCGGAACTGTAATTTAGCTTTGAAAAAGAGACTTTTTAATTTGTTTTGATGTCCGGAAAGGCCGGCCTTTTCGACAGCGTAAACAGCCTCACTATCAAGCGCGCACTGCTCCGCCGCATCAGCAAGCGCCAGGAGAATGGCCGGGTCATTGTTGCGGTCTATTGCCTGCCGGTAGATGCCGGCGGCAATGTCACGATGTCCTGCAAGCAGTTCGAATCGTCCCCAGGCGACAACCGGGGTAATCGCCTGCGGCTCTTCCGCTGCGTTTTGCCGGTAAAGCTCACGGATTAATTCCGTTTGTCCGCATTTTTCCGACAGGCGGATAAGTTGCTGCTGCTGGCGTAAACTTTTATCATGAGTACGTGACCAGTAATTTTTTAAAAACGCCAGCGCATCGGCGAAACGGCCGCTGTCTTCCAGTTCATCGGCCAGCAGTTCGGAGCGAATCCTGTCCAGCCCGGGTTCTTTTCGCCATGAATCCAGTAATTCATTTTCGATTCCTGCACGCCGTGCGGACTGAATCTCCAGAATAAGAGCAAAACGACGGTTTTTGCCGGTGTCCGCTAGTTCTGACGCATGTTTGAAAGCGGCGGCGGCTTCTTTATAAAGTCCGGCCTGTGCCGCAAAAGTCCCGCGGAA
>CAIJKT010000574.1 GCA_903821255.1 uncultured Lentisphaeria bacterium
CTCCTGAGAAGATCATTACAGGATTCGGATTCTGTCAGCGGCAGTCAGCTTGAACTGGAAAATCTCCGGGACGAAATGAAAAACTCTTTAAGCAAAAACTGGAACACCAGACTGATGGCGAAAAAACTCAATATCTCGGCATCAACCCTCCAAAGGCGCTGCCTGGAACATTACCGTAAGACGCCGCGGCAAATCCTGATTGAAATGCGGATGGACTACGCAGAAACATTGGTTGAATGTACTGATTATCCGTTGAAAACAATTGCCCGGTCAACCGGATACAGCGACGAATTCATCTTCTCCAGCGCCTTTAAAAAACGTTTCGGCGTGTCGCCTAAATTTTACCGCAAAAAAACGAATGTCAGTTAAAAATTGGTTTTTTTTGCATATAATTTGGGCATTATTGCATTATTCGAGTCAATAATATGATGTAAAATAATTAAATTCAGAATTTATGATTTGAAAATATTGACGTTTGTCATGATAATATTGAAACTCAGGAGAAAAAGATGGATTTTATAAAATCGCCCGCCTTTATGCTGTTCGGAATGGGACACCGTCGGAAGCTTGTCTACTTGCGCGGCGGCTTGCTGCTTGACGCGCAAACCTGCGAACCGGTGCAGAAGTGGGAAATTCAATGTGAACGTTTTGAGCCGGAAAATTATACCGTCAGCCTGGAAATCCGCGGCGGCGCACAAGTCAGGATTATCGAGGACGAGACCGCTGTCTGGATTGAGGAGCACGGTGACCGCCGGGAGATTACCCGTGGCTCCACGTTGCATCTGCCGCGATTTGACGAGCACCGGCACGGGCCGCTGTTGAGAGCGCTGCACGCGGAACTGCTGCTAAATATCATGCCTTTCGGTCCGGTCCCCAACCTCTGGGTATATCCGCGTCCATGGTACCGCGACGCAGCCATGATGCTGATGTGTTTTGCCAGTACCGGCAACCTGCATCTGGTCGAAAGCTGGGTTACGGGATTACGCAAGGTATGGGACCGGAATAATTCCGGAGAACCAGAGGCAGACAATCCTGGACAGGTGCTCTACATGCTGTCACTGTTTGAACTGAAAAACCATCCGCTGATCGGCAAAATCATGAAGGCTCTGCCTGACTATCAGCGCGATAAATACATAATTGGCCGTTCGGATTATGCGGAACATCCGGTTTATCAGACAAAATGGCTGAAATACGGCTTACGGTCACTTGGCATGGATGATCCGTATCAGGTGCCGGAGGTGTTTGATTCATACAGTTCATTGTTCTGGATGGACTACCGCGACCAGCATGTTGACGGTCCGCGATTCAGCCCGGGCACTGTCGCTGAATACCCCTATCTGGGATGGGCGGAAGCCCACTTCCACCGCCTGCCGCAAACTGCACCGGATCCTGGCAAAGGCATTCTGACCTGGGAGGGGTCAGCTTCGGAGGCCGATTACTGGCGCATGGAGGAACTGGCAAAGCATGGACTGTCCGGACCGAAACTTAATATGTGTACGCCGCACACCTGGCATGCCGCCGAAATGTTCCTGTATCTCATGGATAAAGACCTATCCTTATTAAATTGAATAACTGGAGACAAAAATGCTGCCACCCAAGCCTCTTCTGCGCAAACAACTGGAATATATAATCATTGAAAAAACAAAACAAGGACACCAGACTAAAAGCCTTTTGACAAAACTAAAGCGTCTGCCGGATAGTTACGATGCGTTCGCGGAATTTGCGGAACTGCTGCGCGACATACCAATGCGCCGGGATTGGAAATACCGGGAACCTCATGCATGGGCAGACATCCTGAATGAATGTGCACCTGACCGGCCGGCCGCTTCGGCTGGAACCATTTCTGTGCGCAAAGCATCCGAACGTGCCCGCACTGCCTTCCTGAGTGCCGTCTGCGGCTGCATCCTGGGCAAGCCGCTGGAAGTTAACCCGACATTAAAAGAAATCCGGCTGGCAGCGGAAACCGCGGGGGAATGGCCGCTTCGCGACTACATTTCCGGGCCGTTGCTGGACGCTCTCGGACGACGCCATCCTGACTGGCATGAAACGATCCGGGAGAATATCAGTTATGTGGTGCCGGACGATGACATTAATTACTCCATCATCGGAATGCTGGTTCTGGAAAACAAAGGGCTGGACTTCTCCCGGGATGATCTGGTAAATATCTGGCTGCATAATCTTCCGCCGCTGTGGACATGGGGACCGGAACGCGCTGAACTTATCAAAGCGGCAATACACTCCACCGGACAGAACAAAACCCGCCCGTTCGCCGACTGGGTGGAAACATGGAATCCGGGCGAAGAAGCCTGCGGAGCAGCCATCCGGGTGGATGCATACGGATATGCGTGTCCCGGTCTCCCCGCCCTGGCGGCGGAACTGGCCTGGCGCGATTCAAGCTGGACTCATTCCAGAACCGGGGTCTACGCGTCCATGTTCATTGCTGCGGCAATTGCCGCCGCATTTGTTGCGGACACTCCGCTGGACATCTTTGAAACCGCCCTTAAATTCGTTCCGCAGCGCAGCCGCTTCCATGAGATTGTTTCAGATTGTTTCGACATTGCTGCCGGAGCCGGCGACTGGCTGGAAGGATATGAAAACATTAACGCCAGATATGGACAATACGGCCATTGCCAGCTATATCAGGAATGCGGATTGTTAATTAACTCCGCCCGTTTTGCCACAGATATTGCAGACGCCTTCTGCAAACAGGTCTCGCAGGGATGCGATACTGACTGCTTCGGAGAAATCATCGGATCCATTATGGGGGCTTATATGGGGCCGGAATATTTCGACAAAAGATGGCTCGCGCCGTTCCACGATGATTTACGCACCTCGCTGGCCAATTTCCATGAACGGTCACTGGAGGCGGTGGCACAGCGCATGGCGAAACTGCCGGAACTTGGACTCAACCGGAATTCATAGGAGTTGTAAAGAAATAAGTGGTATTTTTATACTGAGGGTATCGGGGAGAAATTTCGGGGTTGCCGGAGAGGAGCAAAGCCGTAGCTTTGTAACGAAC
>CAIJKT010000575.1 GCA_903821255.1 uncultured Lentisphaeria bacterium
AGTACAAGGAGTAGCATTGAGAGAAGGCTTAAACATTTACAGTGTCATCACTAAGGAAAACTCTGGCGGACTGGACAAAACCGCGATAGTATATCGCGGCGTCAGAACAACTTACGGGGCACTTTTAAAGCAGGTTGAGGAAACAGGACGTACACTCACAGCCTGCGGCATACAAGCGGATGACCGCGTCGCGCTGCGCTGCCCCGACTCCGCCGCCCATATCGTACTGGCGCTGGCGCTGCTGAAAACCGGTGCGGTACAGATACCGGTGTCATTCACCCTGCCGGGAGCGGAAGTCAGGAATATCTGCGAACAGGTCAGCGCGGATGCTTTAATCTCGGCGGCGGCACTGCCGGACGGATGGCAGGCTCCACCGGAAATGCAGCGGTTCACTTGCGCCGGCGACGAAATCTGTCTGCAAAAATTCCTGGTACAGTCCCGCATCGCTCCCGGCCTGTCAGAACTTAATCCGGCATTCATCAGATTCACCTCCGGAACCACTTCCAGTTCAAAAGGAGTGATAATATCGCACGAGTCGGTTCTCGCCCGCACAGATTCCGCCAATGCTGGTCTCAAGATCAGCAGCGATGACACGGTGCTCTGGGTGCTGGCGATGGCATATCACTTTGTCGTCACCATTCTGCTTTTTTTGCGCAAAGGCGCGACCATTGCCATCTGCGAGTCCCCCGCCGCGCTTTCAATGCCGCAACTGCTTGCCTCGGAGAAAATAACGTTGCTATATATGTCGCCGTTCCACTACCATTTGATGTCCGAATCTTCCGCCTTTAACGCCGCAATGCTGGAGCACACCCGCCTGGCTGTTACCACCGCAATGCCGATGGACCGCGGCCTGGCGGAGAAGTTCCACGCTAAATTTAATATCCGCCCCCGTCAGGCCTACGGCATTATCGAAGCAGGCCTGCCATGCATCGACATGGATGAGAATGATTTTAAGCCGGGAGTTGTCGGCAGGCCGTTGCCATCCTGTGAGCTGCGGATCAAGGAGCCGGACGAGAATGGCGTCGGTACCGTCATGTTGCGCACCCCCGGCATGTTTGACGGCTACCTGTGTCCATTCCGCAGCCGGGCGGATATCTGCGAAAACGGTTTTTTCAATACCGGCGATCTCGGCGTTATTGACGAATCCGGACAACTGGTGATCGTCGGAAGATCAAAGAACATAATAAACTTCGCCGGGATGAAAATATTTCCGTATGAAGTTGAAGAAGTTTTGCGCACTTTTCCGGCGGTTGAGAACGTCAGCATCTATCCGGTTAAAGACGAGCTTTACGGGGAAAAACCGCAAGCTGATATTGTTTTCAAGGCTGATGCAGGAAACCATGACGAATTGCTTAATGAACTGAGAAAATTCTGCTACTCGAACCTGGCGTCTTACAAGGTGCCTAAAAGTTTCAACATTTGCGATAAGCTTGAGCATACTGTCAGCGGCAAGATTTTACGGAGAAATTGACCATGACACACCGGCGTTTCAAGGAAAGGCATGATTATGACTGGTTCCCCGACGTCTGGAGGCGGGGAATGACGGATTTTCTTTCCTGCTTTGCGACCTGTTTTTTCCAATATGAGCCGGCATTTCCCCTGATTGCCGGGATGATGCGAAAAAGCGGGCTGCGCAAACTGTGCGATCTTTGTTCAGGCGGATCAGGATATCTGTTGTCTCTGCTCGGCTATCTGCGGAAGAACGGCATCACCGTCAGCGGGATGGAACTCACCGATAAATATCCTAATCTGGTTGCGTTTGAACGGATCTCCCGGCGTTCCGGCGGCGCTGTCAGCTATATATCCTCCTCCGTAGATGCGCTGAATCCTCCGTTCGACGAGCAGGAGATAAGGCTGATATTTTCCGCTATGCATCATTTTTCGCCGGACGAACTGAAGTCTATAATCAACCGCGCCCGCAAAGACAACTGTGCAATCGGCCTGTTTGATTACTGCTGCCGGGCCCCGGTTCGCGCCATACCGCAGTTGATCCTGCTGATGCCGCATATATTCATCATTATGCCGTTTGCGGGACCTTTTTCATGGGGAAAAATGTTCTGGACCTATATTCTTCCCGCAATTCCGCTGGCGCTGCTGACAGACTCAATAATTTCGCGCTGGAACGGTTATTCTCCAAGTGAACTGAAAGCGATAATTGACAAGTTGCCGGACAATACTTATGAATGGGAATGCGGTTCAAAATTGAACTTTTTACGAACCGGCAAAGTAGTATATTTAACAGGCTGTCCCAAGCCGCAAGGGGATTAACAATTTACAGTCGGACCGGTCACATTATAAGCTGATTAACAGAGGGTTTCTTATGCGCAGGGTGGTAATAACAGGATACGGGATCAACAGCAGTTTCGGATTTGGCGCCGGCGCGCTGCAAAAAGGATTGGAACAAAACAGCTCCGGCATCAGCAGGGTGGACGAACTGCTGGCATGCAACGGACTGCAATGCAAGATTGCGGCCTGCGCCGGGGAGTACAACATCAATGTCATTCCCCGCCTGCACCGCCGCTCCATGGGCAGAGTTGCCCATCTGGGAGCTCTTGCCGCACTTGAAGCGGTTGAGCACTGCGGAGCAACACCGGCAATGATCACGGCGCCTCGCACCGGCTGCATAATGAGTTCCACGATGGGCAGCGCCAGCGAACTTTATGCCACTTTTGATACAATCTTTACCGAAAAAACCATGAGTTCAGTTTCCGGCATGCAATTTTTCAAATGCGCCTCCCATACCGTGGCAATGAACGTAGCACAGATGCTTGGCATTCGCGGCGAAGTGCTCAGTCCGTCGGCAGCGTGCGCTTCCTCGATGCAGGCCATCGGACTCGGCTTCCAACTGATCCGGGGCGGCATCCTCGACATGGCATTCTGCGGCGGTGCCGAGGAGGTCAATTCCATGGTAGTAGGTTCTTTCGAATCCATATTCGCGGCGGCGCCTCCGGCCCGCAACGACAACCCGGAGACCGCCTCGCGCCCGTTCGATGCCCGGCGCGACGGGCTTGTATGCGGCGAAGGTGCCGGAGTGATCGTTCTTGAATCGCTGGCCAGCGCTCTGGCGCGCAGCGCCGTCATCTTCGGCGAGGTTATCGGCTACAATACATCCGCCAGCGGTAGTCATATCAGCCAATCCGACTCAACCGCGATCCGCGATTGCATTGATGCCGCGCTGCGCGACGCCAATATTTCTCCCCGGGAAATCGACTATGTAAGCGCCCATGCGACCGGAACAGTTCAGGGTGACGCTTCCGAGGCCGGCGCTCTGCGCCAGGTTTTTGGCGGCAAGATCCCGGTGAGCAGTCTCAAAGGGGGGCTTGGACATACGATGGGTGCATCGGGAGCCATTGAACTGGCGGCTTGTTTGATGATGATGCGCGACAGCGTCATCTACCCGACCAGAAACCTGAAACAACCGGCGGAAGACTGTTCAGGCCTGAACCACATCCGGCAGCAAACCTCAGCGGCAATCAACTGTTTCATCAAAAACTGTTTTGCTTTCGGCGGAATCAACGCCGTGCTCGTTTGCAGAAGATTTAACGTTTAGATCAAGGTTGATTTTTCAGCTTTCGATAATATATTAACCCCATTATATATAATGAGTTCTTGATGAGATAATAATGAGGTAGCAACTAAATGACCGATAACGATATCAGAAACAAGATCAAAGAAGTTTTTGTTAAAAATTTTGAACTGGACGAAAATATCATCCAGGATGATAAGCTGCTGTTTGACGACCTCGGACTGGACAGTCTGGATATTGTCGACATGATTGTCGGGTTGCAGCGTGTGTTTAAAATTGACTTGCGCAAATACTCGGAAATCAAAAGCATTCGCACATTCGGCGATGTATGCAATGTAATGAATAAAATAATCAACGAACATAAACCGGATGAAATGAATAAAATAAGCGACGAACATAAATAGAGGAAACGGTTATAAATGGGTTCATCTCCGGGATTACGATTATTCAGTTTCCTCTTCTATGTGCGATTTACATTTGCAACGGTAATATACTGTCTGTTTGCCGGCATCCCGAAAATAATTACAATGCCGTTTATCTCTTCAGCAGCGCGACATAAAGTGTGGCGGAATTTGATAAGATTCTACGGCAAGTTTGTAATAAAGGCATCCAGCTATCCGTTTATCAAAGTTGAATATTACGATCTGGCTCCGAATGAAAAATCTGCCGGTGTCGTTGTTGCCAATCATCGTTCAGGCTCAGATGCGTTCATGTTCGGCATGTGGCCGGGCGATCTGGTGCAGATAGCAGGGGAATGGCCGTTTAAACTGCCGTTTTTCGGAGTCCTTGCCAAGTGCGGCGGTTATTACAACATAAGCAAAATCGCGTTTGATGACTTTATAAGCAGGGCTTCGGATGATATCCTTAAGAACAATGTGTCGGTGGTGGGATTTCCGGAAGGCACCAGATCCGTCAACCGCGAGATGGGACAGTTCCACAGCGCTTTGTTCAGGCTGGCAGCCAAGATTAACTGTCCGGTATATCCGTTTCTAATACTGGGAACGGAAAAAGTGGTGAACCGCCAATTTATGGTTAGTCCCGGCTTCATCAGATTATATAAGCTGCCGGCCGTAAGTCCGGAGCAGTTTGCCGGCTGGACTCCGTTTCAACTGAAAGTTTACGTCAAAAACCACATGACCGAAAAAATTGCTGAACTGGAAAAAGCGAGTAATGAATGAGACAGTTTAAATATGACCGCCAACGGGAATTTCTCAGCCTCGACGCAATTCGTGAGGAACAGGCACAACTGTTGGCGGAGCACATTGAGTATTGCCGGGAAAAATCGCCATATTACGCAAAGATGTGCGCCGATGTTCCCGCCGCTGCGGCAGCAAACAGTTTTGATATTCTCTCATCTATGCCGTTCACCAGCAAAGACGATCTGTCCGGAAATATCAATTCCTTTGTCGCCGCGCCGGAGTGCAACATTCGTGACATCGCTTTTTCTTCAGGAACCACCGGCGCGCCGCTTCCAATCGTCTACACCGAAAATGATCTGCTGCGTCTGGCCTACAACGAACAGAAGGCTTTCATGGCCTGCGGGATGACTCCTCATGACAAGATATTGCTGACCTGTACCATGGATCGCTGTTTTATTGCCGGCCTTGCCTATCGCGAGGGTGCCCGGGCTGTCGGAGCCTCTGTTATCCGCAATGGACTGAACTCGCTTGAGAGCCATGCCGGAATTATCGCAAGCATGAAGCCAAGTATAATTATCGGGGTGCCGTCATTTCTGAAAAAACTGATTAAATTTCTGACTGCTGAAAACATCAATCCCGACTTTGTCAAAAAGCTCATTTGCATTGGCGAACCGGTACGGGGTAATAATTGTCAATTGAGTTTACTGGGAAATCTGCTGGAAGAACTCTGGGGTGCCAAAGTCTATTCAACCTATGCGTCATCGGAGACAATTACGTCTTTCTGCGATTGCGAAGCCGGTTGCGGCGGACATTTGCACCATGACCTTGCCATCCTTGAAATAATTGACAACAACGGCAACCAGTGCGGCCCCGGGGAACAGGGCGAAGTTGTCCTTACCCCGTTGCAAATGGAAGGAATGCCGTTACTGCGCTTTAAGACCGGAGACATCAGCCGGTACTTCAACGAAAAATGTGCCTGCGGCCGCTCCACACCCCGCCTCGGCCCTGTCGCCGGGAGAAAACAGCAGATGATGAAAATCAATGGAACGACAGTCTATCCGGAAACGGTATTTTCCTGTCTTGAAGCCATGCCGGGAATTATTGACTACTACATCGTCGCGCAATCGTGTGATGGCCACCTGACACAGGCGGAAGTCACTGTCTCCATCAGCAACGACAGTGCGCTGACCATGGAGACGATCAGCAACCGGATTGCGGCAACTGCGCGAGTGCGTCTGCCGGTAGCCATTAAACCGTACGATAAAGTGTACCAGCAAATATTTGCCGGCACGTCACGCAAACCTGTACGCTTTTTCATCGTTGACGACAAAGAGACTGCAACATGAGCACTCAGGAGATAATTGATAATGGATGAAAATGTAAACAGCCGCAGCAATCCGTCCGCGGAGGGTGTGTTCCCTTCATTTTCTCCGTCATATTCCCTGGAGGTGATCCGGGAGGCGGCCGCAAACAACCGCCTGTTGAGCATAGAAATAGAACCCACTTTAAAGTGCAATTACCGCTGCCCGTACTGTTATGCCGGCAGCAATGACGCGCCGTCCGGCGAGCTTAGTTACCATGAGCTTGCCGATGTGGTAAGGCAGGCCGGAGAACTCGGTGCCGAACGAGTAATCATCTTGGGTGGCGAACCGTTGATCTACCCAAAAATTTTTGAGCTGATAGCCTGCATCTCATCGCTCGGCATGTCCGTCGAACTGTTCTCCAACGGCTCATTGCTGACTGCTGAAACAGCCGGCAAACTCTTTAAATCCAATGTCAGACTGGTACTTAAGCTCAACTCTTTCAAAGAGGATGTACAGACAATGCTTACCGGCAAAGCCGACGGTCTGAAAAAGGCCATGCAGGCGCTGGAAAATGCCACGGCGGCCGGCTATGCCCGCGACAATGAACTATTGGCAGTCAGCACCATCATTTGCCGTGCCAATCTAGGCGAAATGGAGGAATTGTGGTGCTATCTGCGCGACCGCCATATCATACCATATTTCGAGGTTATTACCCCGCAGGGAAAGGCTGTTGAAAACGCCTGGCTGCAACTGTCTTCCGACGAGATTCGCTGTGTCTTTGAAAAGTTGTCGGCGCTGGACCGCGAATACGGCTATAACTGGGAACCGCGTCCGCCTCTGGTCGGAGACCGCTGCCTGCGGCATCAGTATTCCTGTCTGGTCACCAGTACCGGGAACGTTTTTCCCTGTGTCGGCATTGACGTACCGGTGGGCAACATTCGCGAGATGCCGCTGCAGGAGATAATCTGCGGCAGCGAAATCATTCAGGACCTTCGCAATCATCTGAACACCATCAAAGCACCATGCGGAGCGTGCGAACTGGCTGACGAGTGTTACGGATGCCGCGGAACAGCGTATCAGATGACCGGCGACTGGCTCGCCTCCGATCCGCTCTGCTGGCGTGGCGACAGCAATAAACACAAAATCCAGGCATTGCCGGTAGCTGCCGCCGGACTTATCCCGCATAAAGCTCCGATGCAGTTGATAGACTCTCTCGATGAAGTCGGAGAGAAAACCTTCGTCTCCTCAGTTAAAATAACGCAGTACAACCAGTTTCTCTCTTCCGACGGCGAGATAATTGAATCAGCTTATATTGAAATGATCGCCCAGACTCTGGCTGCCGGAAACAATTTCCGCGGGCAGTCAAATACCGGAGGAATGCTTGTCGGGGTGAAAGACTTTCTGGTGCATGGTTCATGCCGGGCCGGGGACAAACTTAAAATCATCTGCACCAAGAAAATCAAATTTGATAACTGGAGTATTATTTACGGCCATGTATGCAGCGAAAACAAACTTATTGCCGAAGGCGAACTGAAAATATGGACAACTTCATGAAATATCGACAGACAATCATCATCGCCGCTGTCACCTTGTGCAGTATCGTGCTCAATGCCGGAACCGATGCCCGGACAAAGGCCGTCGATGACGCTTTCACCCAAATCAATCAATCAACGCGGGAGATGTCAACCTTCAGCGCAAAATTCAAGCAGATTAAAAAGTTCCGCATCCTTACCTCGCAGATGGTGCTGGAGGGTTCGATTTACATCAACCGCGCCCCGTTTAAACTGGCCTGGCATATCGAGAAGCCGATCGGCTATACGGCAATCATCAGCGAAGACCGGCTGCTGCAATGGGACAGAGAAACCGACCGCACCAAAGAGTACAAATTCAGCGACAACCCGATACTGGGGATGGTCGCAAAAATATATCATGACATTCTACTTGGAGATTTTGCCGGAATCACCCGGGATTGTGATGTTTCCGTTGATAAGCCGGCGTATACCATCAATGTCACGCCGCAGGCAAAGAGCACTATGAGCAAAGCCGTTTCTAAAATCATTTTTGTCTTCAACAAGGATTTCCTCAACCTGATATCAGTCTTAATTGACGAATCCGGCGGCAACAGCACAACCATTGATTTCAACGATATAAAAGTTAACGGGACCATTCCGGAAAAAGCATGGAAGACTGGAAATGATTCTTGATTTGAGACGTTACCGCAAGGTTATTATCG
>CAIJKT010000576.1 GCA_903821255.1 uncultured Lentisphaeria bacterium
ACTTTTGAAATTACCTCTATTGTTAAAAAAATTAAAAAGAACCGTCAATCCAATGCATCTTCATTGAAATAAAAATCGCCTGCCGCCCATCCTGTCTCCGACCCCATGGTCGGAGAATTTGACTCAAAGAAGATTAAAATTCATTAGAATTATAACTCTTGGGGTTAGCCATGATCGGCTCGTCACCCTCCAATTTGATTACGAACGGCAGATGCACTTTGCAGCTCCGGTCAGGCAGTGTCACCGTTAATTTGTGATAGTCCGGTTCCTGGCGATGGTCCTGCCGCACTAAAATCTTTACGTTGTCATACCCGATAACCGTTGCCCGGATAATCTGGTTTCTAATTCCATAGATCGTAAGTTCGCGGCCAAATGTCCTAAAAACGGAAAGATAAACCTGATGATGTTTGACGGTAATTTTTCCCCATAACGGACGGAAACAAGTCGGGGTGGGAGTCGGGCCAGCATCATAGACAGCTTCGCCGTTAACTAGCATCCAGCGGCCGATCTGCCGGAGCCGTCGCAACGCTTCCTGCGGAAAAGTTCCTTCACCAGTTGGGCCGACATTAAGTAAGTAATTAGCGTTTTTACTGGCCAGCTCACACATCGTATCAAGCAATTCAACAGTCGATTTATAATGATTATCAGACGGTTTGTAGCCCCAGCTTTCATTCATGGTGCCGAGTCCTTCCCAGACTCCTTCCAGTGGTCTGGCCGGAAGCTGATTGTCTCCCAGCGAACCATAATCGCCCATATCGTGTCCGACCCGGCCGCTGACTAAACAATCCGGCTGTAACGAATGGACGAAATTTTTCAGTTCCAGACTTTGTTCCGGTTTGATCATCAACGGCGTATCGAACCAGATCACCGCAACCTTGCCATAACCAGTGAGCAGTTCCTGTAACTGCGGCTTAACCTTGCTCTCCAGATATGCGGCAAAAGCTTTATCGCTTTTTTCTGGAAAATCCCAGGTGTTACCGGATGCTCCCGCCTCATGCCAGTCCTGATCCTGCGAATAGTAGAACCCCAGCTTGATACCGGCTTCACGACATGCGTCGGCCAATTCCGCTAAAGGATCGCGGCCGAACGGGGTTGCGTCAACAATATTGAATTTGTCGCATCGCGAGTGAAACATGGCAAAACCGTCATGATGCTTGGAGGTAATAACCATATATTTCATACCAGCGTCCGAAGCAATTTTCACCCATTTGCGAGCATCGAATTTACCCGGATTGAATTTCTTCGCCAAAGTTTCATATTCCCGCACCGGGATCTTAAGTTTCCTCATGATCCATTCGGAAACCCATGGTACATCAATACCATTCCAAGTTCCACCCGGAATCGAATATAATCCCCAGTGAATGAACATGCCGAACTTTGCCTGAGTGAACCACCGTAGCCGATTTTGGATCAAATTATTTGTCATATTTATTCCTTCTACGACTTTTTTCTACGTAATCTAAAGTTTTCCTGTTTTTTGAACCTGTTCACCAAACCGCAGTCTGAGGTTAGACTATGGTTCGCCGTTTTGTCGCCATCTGGATATAACTTCGAAAAAAACATTTTTCGAATAGTCAGACTGAAAATTTCATAATTAACTGTCATGGTGTTGCTGAGTACAATCGTAACACTTCATCCGCGGAAAGAACACGTTTATAAATGCGCACATCGTCAATTTTACCGGGCCATGCCAACCAACCGGTACTGCTTGCCGCTCCAATCAGCAAGTCCACGGTACTGCTGATATCACCACCACTGAAACCGTTAATGTCCACCTGTGACTGATAGACCCCATTCAGATATGAAGTAACTTTCCCGCTGGTACGGTCAACGGTGAACGCCACATGATGCCACTGGTTCAGGCTGGGGATGGAACAACCTGCTGCTGTTACTCTGGTTACTCCATTGGAAATCAGCAGAGACAACCAAGTATTCGAGCCGGCCAGCGCATAGCCAATTTGATTATCTGCCGATGCCCCCTTGTAAAGCAGCCGGTTGTTGGTCGCAGCATTATCACTACGCTGCATCCATAATGCGACTGAAAAATCGCCAGTTCCAATATTCAGGTCTGAGGAATTATTGCTGACGCTCACTAACTGATTAGAACCGTTCAGGGCTATGGCGCCGCCAAGTTTGCCTGTAGTCCATGCCGGACTGTTCAACAGCAAACCGGTGGAACGGCCCATGCTGTCCGCCGCGACGGAGCCGCTCCCATCATCCAACCGCCAGCAGGCAGAAGCACTGGAAGCAAAATCGGCAATTTCTCCTGGTGTCAGTACGCGTTTGTAAATGCGCACATCGTCAATTTTACCGGGCCAAGTCAACGAACCGCCACTTGCTGCGCCGATAAGAAAGTCCCTGGTATTGCTTATATCGCTACCATTATAAGCGCTAATGTCGGTCTCGTCCTGATAGACCCCATTCAGATATGACGTGGCTTTCCCGCTGGTACGGTTAACTGTGAACGCCACGTGAAGCCACTGGTACAAACCGGGGATGGAACAACCTGCTGCTGTTACTCTGGTTACTCCATTGGAAATCAGCAGAGACAACCAAGTGTTCGATCCGGCCAGCGCATAGCCAATCTCATCAGCAGCCGATGCCCCCTTGTAAAGCAACCGCTTGGTCGCTGTATTATCACTGCGCTGCATCCATAATGAGATTGAAAAATCGCCGGTACCGATATTCAGTGATGCATCATTGGGTACGCTCACAAGCTGATTGTTACCGTTCAGCGTCAATCCGCCGCCAATTCGTCCGATTGTCCATGCCGGGCTGTTCAGTAATGTCCCGTCACAATTGCCGCTGCTGTCGTTGGCATTACTGCCACTGGCTTCATCCATCTTCCACCAAGACTGCGGGGTGTTTGCTGTCGTCGTAACATTAATATTAGTCGTATTGATCGTGGACAATGAGCCTCCTGAAGTATAAACGTTTCCAGACACATTATTCGATTCGGTAATGCGAAGACAATATGACACTGTTCGGTTCTGGCATTGTTCTATGACAATGTTATTAAGCTCAGCAGTTCCACCTGAGCAGCAGTCCATCTGGATAGGCGCTACCCCGGCAGATATATTATTATTTTTAAAATAACAATTTGTAATAAATAACGGACAGATGCTCGTATCTGCGATTCCAATATAGAAACCACAATCCTTACTGTCCTTGATAGTGCAATTCTGGAATAGCATGCTGGAAGTGGAAGCCATGTTTTGAATGTAAGATATATAAATACCAAATTTTGCGTTGTTCTGCAAAACACAGTTTTCGAAGGTAAGGTTCAATATGCTACTGGATCCCATCGTTATTGCGCATATTACAAATCCAGATCCCAAGTAGTTGCCCCCAGTATATCCTCCGTTATTCAGAAATGCACAGTTACTTATCACAATATTTTTCAATTGTTCAGCCGAATAATTGGGTTCCAAGTCAATTCCAGCCCATGGTCCATAGACTGCGACATTTCCTTGTCCTTTGGTATTTTTAAATGTACAGCCGGTTACGGTCAATCCATCTACACTGATTACTGACAAACCATTTCTTCCAGCTCCATCAGTTACAACATTGGCTATGATAACATTAGAACAATAACCAGTATGGTTGATACTGTCCGCATCTCCCAGATAAATACCATCACCGCCAGTATTGGCCAGGGTTACTCCGGATACGGTTACGCTACTGCAACTCGTAAAATTCAGCGCATGCCGCCATTCCGCTGCCGTCAGGAGTGCGTACTCCTCCTTATGCATCAATATTTTTGACCCGGCATCGCTGGTTACTTTGATATTGCTTAAACTGGTAGCTTTGAGTACACAGTCAGCGCCGTTCGGATAACCGCCAATCAGCGCCTCCAGAACAGTATTCGAGTTCAGATGAATTTCGGTATTATTATGGTTGAAAAAGAGTGGGCGCACCGGCCATGAAGCATTGCTTGAGCTTAGCGGAATGATGATTTTAGTACAATTAGGGTCATCCAAATAACTTTGGATCAATGCAGTATTGTCGTTAGTCCTTTGAGTTGCTAAAAGCGTTTTAATGTATGATGTTGCAGATAATGTCACAGGGCAGAATATTCCAGACACGATTCCCGTCAATGCCAACCTTACGATCAAAGAGTATATTTTGCACATGATGAATTTCCCTTTAATGTTTAATTTATCGTAAATTGTTTAGTTCCTTACTGATCGTTCCATTTATTTTATAACATATATGCGTGTGCCGAGCGGCTCTATCTCGTCGATAATTCTACCATCTTTTATCAAAGGCTTACCACGGTTGAAAAGCGGAGTGATATTACCTTTCACATTCGAAGGGACAGGGATTGATAAGGTAGTACTTTTATTTGTGTCTATACTTACGGCAATAACATAAGTCTCTTTATCTATAGATGCCATTACCCAATCAACATCTGGATTGCTTTGAACATTCCAAGTTGCTTTACGCATGGGTTCACTTAAAAGAATTGGTGCAAGAAATGCTATTTCTTTATTTATTTCTTTTATGGATGCCCACAAATTAGTGTCCGGCAAATACCAGGAAGGGTCAGAAAAAGAATAATAATAAATTCCCACCGCCCCATGTACTAGCGATTGATAAACATAATTTTCTAATTCAGAAGGAGTAGGTTCTAACCATATATTCCCTGCAAATGCTTGAATTACTGGAACCATTGGCTTATTCGCTTTTTTTGCTCTTTCAATCCATTCCCTTACCATGGTAATAGGAAGTGCTGTCGGTTGAATTTTGGGATATGGGTCGAAAGAAACAACATCAACAGTCGAAGCATAATACTCAAATGATTTTGATGTTGGAAACAATACAGATGCGGCGGAACGAACCGAATCGTTTTCATTTAATATCTGACGAAGTCCAACCATTTCGGGAATGGGGATGCAATAGGCATCCGGTTCATCCATAAACAAATATGTATAGATGGCTTTATGATTTTTGAATGCCTGCATTTTTTCACGAGAATTAGCATAATTCTCTTTTACCTTCATGTTCCTGTACAGTGGAAATGCAAAACGGATACCGTATGAAAGACCGCGATTATAATAATTTGACATAGCAAGCACATCGTCACTATCAAATCCTTGCGCCGCATTAAAACCGCCTTCTTTAAGAAATTTGAAATCCTTTTCAGCAACATGATATGCGCCAATAGGGAAAAAT
>CAIJKT010000577.1 GCA_903821255.1 uncultured Lentisphaeria bacterium
ATATCCGTCTGAAATGTCTTGAGATATTAAGAAATACCGGTTATCAGGTCGGCACCGGCGTTATGATCGGGTTGCCGTTTCAAACCATCGACGATCTGGTCGGCGATTTATTGTTTTTTCAGGAAATGGATGTGGATATGATCGGCATGGGACCTTATCTGGTCTCCAGAGACACTCCCCTGGCCAAAGAGATGCCGGATTTTGAAGCAATGAAAGAACAGCAGTTGAAACTTGGCCTGAAGATGATTGCCGCCGCCAGGCTGCTGTTGAAAAACGTCAACATCGCCGCGACGACCGCGCTGCAGGCGCTCGATCCACGGGGGCGTGAGCAAGGCCTGCTGGCCGGCGCCAACGTTATCATGCCAAACCTGACCGCAGTTCAGTATCGCTCTTCATACCAGCTTTACGACAACAAGCCGTGTCTCGATGAAAACTCCGAACAATGCCGCTTCTGCCTGGAACGCCGGGTGCAGTCCATTGGCGAATCCATCGCCTGGGATGAATGGGGCGATTCCATGCACTTTGCTGCCAGAAAGAAATAAAGCATTTTCCACCATGTCCGAACGTTATAATCCGCCAATTCCTGGCAAAATACAGCAGGGTTATGAAAAAAATGTGCTTTTTCATTCGATTACTGTTGACTTCTCATATTTAATCGTATAAACTCATATTAGAGATGTATACAATTATAGACATAGAACATTTGGGTTTATTAAGCTACTATACAAGACGGCTGAAATAGACCGATTATGTTATATGATATGTTCTTTACGTAAATTCATAAAATGGAGATAAGGAAATGAACAGTCAACGAAAAAAAATTTTTACACTCATCGAACTCCTCGTGGTGATCGCGATCATCGCAATTTTGGCCTCAATGCTGCTTCCGGCTTTGAACAAAGCCAGAGTAAAAGCAAAAGCCATCACCTGCGCCAGCAATCAGAAACAATCCTTGACCGGTATTACCATGTATGCCGATGCTTACGGCGGCTACGGGGTAAGTCCTGAAGGCGTAAGTCTTGCTGTAACCAAGCGTTACTGGCCTGACCTGCTCATGGGTACCAGAATGCTCCCGGGGGCTTACGTCACCACTGACGGCACCTTTGGCGCACAGGAAGTTAAGATTAATAACGCATTTTCATGCCCGGACATTAAACCGGTAATTGTCGCCTCGTTCGGCTGGCCGATAATTCATCCTGGAAACAGTTCATCCGGTTATGCTTTCGGCATACGCAGAGGCGCCCGCGGGAATTTTCCAAAAGAAAAATATGCTGACCAGGGAGACAGTACAACAGCTCAGCTTCCGGTTTTAAGCACATTGCGTTCCGATGTGCCATACCTTGGCGATTCTCTGGCACGCGGCCTGGCAGCCGCCAATGTACCGCTCGCGCAATCGACTTATATGGTGTCGAATGATGGCGGATGGTTTGTCACGAACGGGTATGGAACTGCTTATATGGCACACCAGCAAAACGGCAATTTCGGATTCCCGGACGGACATGTTGAGGCTCTTTCCCTTCCGCAATTTCAAACCAAGGACATCAACACTACCACGAAATGGAATGCTTTGCCGTATGCGATAGGCCCCCGGTAAAATATATGTAAGACCGGATTGCATTTAATAACGCAATCCGGTTAATGTAGAAA
>CAIJKT010000578.1 GCA_903821255.1 uncultured Lentisphaeria bacterium
AAGACACATGGAGCTTTTAAATTAGCAGAAGTCGACAGGGATTCAAGCCATAAAAAAATAAAAATAAAAAAAATTTCGATTAATCTTATGGTTTGTGTGAGAAAGATCTTAGTTTTTTTGTTTAACCTGCAGCCGTAACGTCAGATGGAGTCTCTGCCCCGGATGTTACGGTTGCGCCCGGTCACCGGCGTATATTGATTAGCCCAGCGGTCCACCAGCGGCTGCAGAATGAAATCTTCCAGTTCAAAGTTTCTTTCAAACCGGCAATCACAATATGGGCATGCCGGAAATATTTCTATATCCGCATAGGTCAAAGATTCGGCACATCTCGGACAGATCAGCCGCTTAGACAAGTCTTCATGTTTATGATACTGATATTTTCCAGCCATTTTTCAGCTCCGTTTCAAATTCTTCTTAACTTTAATATACATCACGGGATGCAATATTGAAGCAGAAAATCGGATAATATTCATTTTTTTGCTTTTGCGACGTTTTTTCATTCAAGCGGGGAGATAAAAATTATACCGGAGTTTTTTTGCGGGGAAATTGAGTACTCATGACAAACATGATATTGAAATATTCACGAGAATAATAATATTATTCCTATGTCCTGATATAGTAGCATTAGTGACTCGGGCCGGGAGTAAATTACAGGGGGGTTACCCGCCGGCGGATAATAATTTTATCGAGTTCGTCCCCGGCTGGCTGATCCGTTATGGAGACAAGGGAAATATTAAAACCGTCATGCAAATGTATACCACCGTTGGAGAAACTCATTGCCGAACAACCCGAGCAATGGATGTGGGTGCATCGCCGCTGGCTGAACATTCACCGCAACGGCAGCCGCAACTCCTCCGCAGCCCGGCCCGGTGCTCGAATAATCCTTTCCGGGCGGTGAGTCCTCAACGCAAGTGATTAGTTTTATTTTCTGCCGAAACGCTTTTCCAGTTCGCGGATGGAAATGTTGATGATGGTCGGTCTGCCGTGAGGGCAGGAGAACGGAAGTTCGCACCGGGCCATCTGGTGGAGCAGGCTTAATGCCTCGCCGGAAGTCAGGCGGTCATGTGATTTCACCGCCGCCACGCAGGCCGACCGCGCCAGGGCTTCCAGGTTGGCTTTGGGACTGGAAGCGCCGTTTTCGGTAAGATCGGAGACAATATCATGCAGCAGGCCGCCGATATTCTCCTGACGGATTGACGCCGGTATCGCGCTGACCATGACGGTATTGCTGCTTAAAGGATCTATTTCAAATCCCAGCAGTCTGAGCGCTTCGGCATTTTTGTTGATAAACGCCGCTTCCGCGCGCGACAATTCCAGATTTATCGGCAGCAGCAGTTTTTGCGCCGGGCTGTCCGGCGACGCGCCTTTTAAAAGTTTTTCAAACATTACCCGTTCATGCGCGGCATGCTGGTCGATGATAATCAGCCCGGTGGAGCCTGACGCCAGAATATAGGTATTGTCCAGAATGCCGATGATCTTCAGCGGGCCGCTGCCCGGCAGTTCCGGACCTGAAGTTGGATCCCGGACAGGAATTTTCTGTTCTTCAAACAATCCGGCATTAACCGTAACTTCCGTCATTTCGCCGTCATTTCTCTCCGGCTGTTGTCCTCCGGCAGGATTCATGCGCGGTGTGCGGACCGACGGAAATCCTTTATGCTGAATATTTTCTGTAAAACCATCTTCCTTAAAATCAAGCGTCGGATGTTCCGCCTGTCTGATTTCGTAACTGACATCCGCCCCGTCCAGCATGGATTTAAGCGAGACTGACGGATCAACGGTAATTGACGGTGCCGGAGTCAGCCGCAGCGCGGTGCGGACAGCTTCGGCAAGATCGAATGCCAGTTTCCGTTCGTTCCTGAAACGCACTTCCCGTTTGGCGGGATGAACATTGACATCAACCAGTCCCGGATCCAGGGAAATGAACAGCACCACCGGCGGGAAGCGTCCTTTTTCCACCAGACTGCCGTAGCCTTCGCGAATGCCCTGATACAGCGTGACGGATTCAACCCCGCGGCCGTTGACAAATGTCCGCTGCTCCCGGCGGGTATTCCGGTTTAAGCCGTGCATGGCGATGAAACCGGTGATTTTGACGTCCTCCGACGAATAGCCGACCGGCAGTATGCCGTCAACAAACGCTTTCCCGAAAAAGGTTTTCAGCCGTGGCAGCAGCGTGTCGTGGGCCGGCGATGAAAAAATACATTTGCCGTCAATAAACAGTTCAAACGTGATTTTCGGATACGGCAGCGCCAGCATATAAAGCATTTCTTCAATGTGCTTTTCTTCAGTGGCTTCCGTCTTGAGAAATTTTTTTCTGGCGGGAGTATTGAAAAAAAGATCTTTCACCGTCATTTCCGTGCCCGGCGCACAGCCGACCGGCGCGGATTTGACAAATTTGCCGCCCTGGACAATTACCTCATTACCTTCCAGCGCGCTGCGCTGACGGGTCTTCAGCGAGAAACGGGATACCGACGCGATGCTGGGCAGCGCTTCACCGCGGAAACCGAGAGTGACGATGCGTTCAATATCTCTTTCCTGGGAAATTTTGCTGGTGGCATGCGGCTCCAGGCATAACAAAGCGTCATCTGCGTCCATCCCGGAACCGTCGTCGGTAACACGAATCAGCCGGACTCCGGCCTTTTCTATCTCAACACAGATTTTCTCCGCGCCGGCGTCTATGGCGTTTTCAACGAGCTCTTTGACGACGGAAGCCGGGCGTTCGATGACTTCGCCGGCGGCGATTCTATTGCTGATGCTTTCCGGAAGGACTCTGATTTTGCTCATTGCGGTGAATTGGCGTAAAGTTGAAGTTGGGAAGTCTGCGCGTTTTTTCCAGGAGTGACGGTTTTTTCTCCGGGAGTAATTTTCAAAGTCCTGGCTTCTTTGACAATTTGTTTGAATTCAGGTTCGTCCCGGATGTTGTTTAATGTCGGATCGTATGAAATCGGTATAATCTGTTCGCCCAAAGTTTCAGAGGCTTTCCGGAAAAGTTTTATGGATTTTTCTTTATCGCCTTTTGCCGAGTACATGCCGGAAAGGTTGAGTGCGATAAACGGCGATTCCGGGTCAAGTGTCGCGGCCATACTCATCTCTTTAATCGCTTCATCAAATTTATTTTGCTTGGCCAGCGCCTGTCCGAGGTTGTTGTAAACCGAAGGATCGTTTTTGTTCAATTCCGCCAGACGGCGGAATGTCGCTTCGGCAAGGTCGTACTTCTGCTCGGAATAAAGGATCTTTCCAAGCAGCGACATTGCATTATAGTTATCCGGCTCGAAGACCAGCACATTTCTGGCTTTATTCTCGGCGGCGGCGGTATTGCCGGAATCCACCTCGGCGTAGGCCTGTTTCAGCATTTTTTGAATTTCGGCTTTTTCCTGATATTGCTGTTTTTTGGCCGGGCGGGTATGCGGGGCGACTTTTTCTATATTGTTATACGGGCTGAGTTTGATATCCGACTCGTCTGTGATTAAACTGCTTACCACGCCCCGCTCTGTCTGTTTGATGGTGCGGGTATTGATAATGACCACAGTCATCAGAACAACTGTGGCCAGAACAATCAGCAGTGGAATCAGTGATTTATTCATCGGCAGCATCCTTATTGTTTTTATACCAGCAGCGGCAGTAATGGTTTTCGCCGATATTCTCCCACTCCGGCACGGTATTTGCGCAAAGCGCCTGCTCTTTCGCGGTTTTCGCGGCGGCAACAACGCATCGTCCATAAAACCGGCAGCCCTCCGGATAATTTGCCGGCGTCGGAACCATGCCCGGAATCGTCGTCAAACGCTCCGTGCGGGACTTAAGTTTCGGCACGGCGGCCAGCAAGGCCCGGGTATAGGGATGTGCCGGTTTGCTCATCAAAGTTCCGGTAGCCGCCGATTCAACCATGTGCCCGGCATACATAACCGCCACCCGGCTCGCCAGTTCCGCGACAATTCCAAGATTATGTGTTACC
>CAIJKT010000579.1 GCA_903821255.1 uncultured Lentisphaeria bacterium
AATTTGAAGTCTAAAACTATTATTATTGCAAATGGATGATTATGATAAAAGCTCTGAGGCAACTTATTATGGCATCATTATTTATTACTGCTTTCAATTTAAACTTATTTGCGATTTTGTAATATAGCGAAGAATCATTCCAGCGGAATGAACCAAATTATTATAAATTAAGGAGCTTTTAAATGAAAACTTGTCCTCTTATTACACGTTATCCTGAAAATCCAATATTGACTTGTAAAGACGTTCCCGGCGATGCGGGTCTAATCTTCAATGCAGGCGTTACCAAGTTTAACGGAAGTTATGTCATGGTGTTTCGTAACGATTACGACGCCATTGAAGCTGATTTTCAGAAAGAACCCAGAGGAAAAACTTTTAAGACAAAATTAGGATTGGCCTTCAGCGCTGACGGCATCCATTGGTCGGTTGATCCAAATAAAAATATTCTGGGCGAAATGCTCGATAACGAGATAATTAGAGTCTATGACCCTCGTCTTACAGTCCTGAATGGCCAGGTGTATCTCTGTTTTGCCGCGGATACTAAGCACGGGTTGCGCGGTGGCATTGCCGTTACGGATAATTTTGAGACGTTTGAAGTTCTCTCGCTATCGGCGCCGGATAATCGCAACATGGCGCTGTTTCCGCAACTTTTCAACGATAAATTTGTACGGCTGGAACGGCCTTTTCCGGTTTATAGCCGTGGTGGAGTGGACAGGTTTGATATGTGGATTTCCGATTCGCCTGATTGCGTATATTGGGGAAATTCACAATTACTATTATCGGTCGAAGATGTGCCGTTCAGTAATGATAAAGTCGGTCCAGGAGCTCCTCCGGTGAAAACATCTTCCGGCTGGCTGACGCTTTTTCATGCGGTGGACATTGAGCGTGGCAGAGGTAAAAATGGCTGGGAAAACAAGTGGCAGAAACGATATTCCGCAGGCATAATGCTACTTGATCTGGAAAACCCATACAAAATAAAAGGACTGAGCAAATTGCCGCTGCTGGCACCTGAAGCAGATTATGAAATTTCAGGCGGATTCCGTAATAACGTTATTTTCCCTGGTGGCATGATCCTCGAACCAGACGGAGAAGTAAAGATATACTATGGCGCAGCAGATACCGTGGAATGTCTGGCAACGGCCGATGTGGGCGATTTAATTAAACTTTGCCAAGAATAAAAGGTATATCCACTAATGAAATTTCACAGTGATTATCTGATAGATTTTGAAAAAATATCCGCCAAGCACTTTAAGATAAAGAACTTAAAATCCGGCTTGTCTTATTATTTTAAGCTCAATGCTTTTCTGGGCGACTATGACCTGAATAAAATGTTTTTCACTTTGCCGTCCAACCAGTGGCGAAAGAAAGAATATCTTATTGGTCCGGTTAATTTGGATTTTGGCAACAGCCAGAAATACCTGCCACCCAGAATTGATATATTTATCAATAAAATTTTTTATTATTCAATGTGGTTTGAAGCTCCTCATCTGTGCGAATTTTTAAATGATCCGGAATTGCCCGGCGAATATCCTTTTTTGAAAACTAAAAAAGTTAATTATGACGATGGCTGGGGTCAACGAAAATTCCGGTTCCACGCCGAAGGCGGCGTGCCAGTCGAATCTGAAAATACCGAAATAGAGTTAATTTTTCCGGATGATTTTGGTGCTCCGGAAGTCAGCGAAATCACAGTTGACCTGGATCAGCGCTACCAGCGGGCGAAAGCCTTGTCGCTGCCGGCTCCGACATTGCCCCATCCCCGGCTTTATATGGATGGCGACGCCGGAAAATTCGCTCAAACCCTTCGAACTGACAGCCCGGAACTGCTGGATATTTTCTTGAATCTTCTGGACGCAAAAAAGTTTGAGCAGCCGGAAGCAATGGCGCTGAAAAACCTCGACGGCCTGGAGCATTGGGATGTTTTTGACCGCGCAGCAAATTACGCGTTCGGCTATGCTTTAACCCAAAAAATAGAATACTTTGAAATTGCCCGGAAGCATGTGGAATTTATCATCTCCAGACCGCATTGGGGGGATGGTTTTTTTGAAGGCAGGATTACCGGTGAACCATGGTCGCATTTTGGCTGTGACAATGATTTGTCTCAAGGCATAACCCCTACTTTGGCGGTAATCTATTTCTATGACTGGTGTTATCATCAAATCCAGCAACCGTTCAAACAGCAACTCGAAGAGCGAATATTGCATCAGGCTGAAATACTCTTTAAACATTCTTCAATTCAAATGGCAGAGTGGGGGAGTCAGTACAGCAGCGATCATCACACCGGCGGGATCTTTCCGCTTCAGCTTGCCGGATTCATCTTGGGGGATAAATATCCACAGGCGGAGTTTTGGATAAAATGGGGAAGAATTATCTATGAGACAGGCGCCCCTCAGGGGTACGGAACGTTATGGTCGGCCGGTTCTCCTCAATTGCGACTGCCTTTGCTCGCATATGAATTGTTATGTCAGAAATATTATCCGCGACGCTTTCCGGTACTGGCCAAGGCCGAGCCATATACTACCACTCGACTGATGATGTGCGTTAGCAATAAATTGGAACAAAAAATTGACGGCATTTACGGGTGTGACGCCCAGGCTTTTTACGGTGTAGCCAGGCTTACTGGTAACGGACATGCGCAATGGCTCGCCGAGCGCCTTGCCAACAGTCCAATTGCCGGCTGGTTAAAAACCCAGGGTTTTAGAAAGGTGATGGAATTAATTTTTCGCGATCCGCAAATAAAAACCGAGAGTCCGGCATTGCTGCCGCGAGTACAGCACTCGCCAGAATTTGAATTTCTGTATTACCGTGAAAACTGGCAGTCAATAATCAAGCCCGATGAAGAAAATATTATTATAGGAATTGAAAACCGGCTGCCGCGACTGCCATTGAACAAAAATAATGAGGCAAACTGCCGGCCAAACTTTCATTATAGCAATCCTTTTCAAGGACATTTTTTTATTATTAAAAATGGCAGCAATTATGTCTCACCAGTAATAGGGTCATATATTCCATCCACCGAAATCGGCAATACTTTAAAAGTTGATCAACTCGGACAAATCGGCGAAGGCAGCTGGCTTTACCCCAAAGTCAACGAAGCGAGAATTGCGATTTTTAAACGAGTGGAAACTGATTATTACGTCGAGAATAATTTTAAAAAGGCCAGGCATATTGCCGAATTGGACCTTAGCCCGGTCTATCCAGCCAATTTTGAACTAAGATATATCAGGACGATGATTATTTACGAACGTCTTTTAGATTCTAATCAGGGTTCATTCGAAAAAATGGAAATTTATGATGATATCGACAGTTCTCAATTGCATGATTATGAGTTATTCTGCCATACCTCGAAAAATATTGTGAAATGCGATAATCTTCATTTTTATTTTTCAGATGATGAACAGCCGTCGATTCTGGAAGTAAAAATCCAAAGCAGCGCCCCCGTCTCCTGCGAAATTTGTAATACAGAAGTAGTCTGGACCTATATGCCGCCGGCAGCGGCAAATATTCAGCATATCCAGCTAAAGAATTTAAATAGAATCAAAAAACTTTCGGTGAAATGGGAATTTAAATTCCTATGAAAAGAAAGTGGCGAGAGCAAACCACTGAATACCAGATGCGCTGCTGCTCGGATAATTTTTTATCGTAAAACATAAATAAGGACAGAATATGAAGATTAAATGTGCCATAATTGGTGGTGGAGAGTTTGCTCTAAATAGCACCATCCCTTCACTTTTGCGGACAAAAAGATTTGATATAAAATATTTAGTAGTTCGCTCCGGCGATCGGATTTCTGGATTAGGCAATTCCATGGACCCCATAACGCTAACCTCATCCATTGACGAGGTATTGCACGATCCGGAGATTAATAGCGTTTTTATCACTACCCGCCATCATTTGCACAAAGAACAGATTATTGCCGCTTTGAATGCTGACAAAAATGTTTTTTCCGAAAAGCCGCTGGCGATGAATTTGAGCGACGCCAGACAAATTCTCGATGTTGCGCGAAATTCTAAATGCAAAATTATGCTAGGTTTTAATCGACGTTTTTCCCCGTTTGCGCTGGAGATTCGACATCATTTACAAAATATTGCCGGACCGTTTATTATCA
>CAIJKT010000580.1 GCA_903821255.1 uncultured Lentisphaeria bacterium
CTCCTGACTCCTGACTTCTTGAATTTATGCATTTTTAACTCAACTTAGGAGATTTTTTAAAATGGCCGAGTATTCATTAGTTCCCGTAAACGTCCCGAAAGTAAAAACCAAATACCGGACTATCCAGACCGCGATCCCGGTGCCGGAATCGCTGCCGATCTTCGAAAAACTGAAATCCAGCGAACCCCGTTCCATGATGGGACAGCCGCCGATCATCTGGAACAGCGCCGACAATTTCACCATTTCCGACAAGTGGGGCAACCGCTGGATCGACTGGTCCTCATGCGTGCTGATCGCCAACGCCGGACACGGCCGCAAGGAAATCCGCGAGGCCCTGAAGAAAGTCATTGACCAGGAACTCCTGGCCACCTATGTGTTCATCCACGAAGGCCGCGCCGAACTCACCACCATGCTCCAGAAGCTCGCGCCGGAGCCCGAAAAATATCATGTCTTCCTGCTCAGCTCCGGCACTGAAGCCACTGAAAACTGCATCAAGCTGGCCAAGACCTACGCCATCACCAGGCACGGCAGCAGGAAGAAATATTTCGTCTCTTTCAATAATGCTTTCCACGGACGCACCCTCGGCGCCCAGATGGCCGGCGGTATGGATAAACTGAAAACCTGGATCGTTGACGGCGACCGGACCTTTGTTCAGGTACCCTTCCCCGACGGCTACAAAAATACCGACACCTCGTTCGACCTGTTCCTGAAGACCATCGCCGATAAAGGCATCAAACCGGAAGAAATCGCCGGCGTCATGGCCGAAGCCTATCAGGGCGTCGGACCGGACTTCCTGCCGGTTGAATACGCTCAGAAACTGGAAAAGTTCTGCCGCGAAAACGACATCGTCCTGATCATGGACGAAGTGCAGTCCGGCTTCGGACGGACCGGCAAAATGTTCACCTTCCAGCATTACGGCATCAAACCGGACCTGATCGCCTGCGGCAAAGGCATCAGCTCCTCGCTCCCGCTTTCCGCCGTTATCGGACGCGCCGACATCATGGGCATCTACACGCCCGGCTCGATGACCTCCACTCACTCCGGCTCCCCGCTCTGCGTCACCGCCGCGATTGAGAACCTGAAGCTCATCCAGAAAGAGCACCTGGTGGAAAATGCCGAGAAAATGGGCAAAATCATGAACCCGGAACTCCAGCGCATTCAGCAGAAATATCCCGACCGCCTCGGCTGTTTCCACGGCCTCGGCCTGGTCGCCGGCATCCAGTGCGTCAAACCCGGCACCAAAACTCCGGACCCGGAAACTGCGGTTGCCATCAACCTGAAATGTCTCCAGCGCGGACTGCTGATGTTCGCCCCCGTCGGTATCGGCGGCGAATGTCTGAAAATCGCTCCGCCGCTGACCATTACTGAAGAGGCCCTGCGCGAATCGCTGCAAGTCTTCGAAGAAGCCTGCGACGACGTTCTCACCGGCAAGTAATCCAGGTCATATTAAAATCCGCCACGGATAACTTCCGCGGCGGATTTTTTTTGCCCGCAAACATTATCCGCCGCCGGCTGACATAAACCTAAAAAAAGCAGTCGAGCCAGTGCGCCGTGAATGTGCCGCGATTTTGAACGCCGCTGTGGTAACCACTGCAAGTTCAAAATCACGGCGCAGACATGGTGCAATGGCCGACCCGCAGGGGTGAACTCCGCATTTTCGGGGAATCCGGTTGATTAACTTTTTGTTATTACCATGTTTGACATAAGAAATTTATTTAAAACAACATATAACTTAAGACATGGTTCAACTGCTTTTTTTAGGATAAAAAATATACAACGGGAGTCTTGACTTATAGCCGGATGAAGTGTATACTACAAGTGAGCACTTAGGAGCAAAAACATGAATGCGACTGTACTTGATTTAAGAAAAAACATGAAACAAATCATATCGGCGATAGAGCACAACGAGCCGGTTACGCTGAGCAATCGCGGCAAAAAAATGGCCATGATTGTTCCTTGTTCCGACGAATGTCCCAGGACCCCGGCCGCTGAACATCCCGCGTTCGGAATGTGGGCCGGCCGCGGGGATATGGACAATGTCGGTGAGTTTGTCCGGAATTTACGGAAAGGACGCTTCTGATGCTTTTTGACACTGATGTCATTATCTGGGCGTTGCGCGGCAGTAAAGCCGCAGCCGCCAGGATCGACCGGGAAAGCAGACTGCACATCTCCGCCGTTACCTACATGGAACTGGTCAAAGGAGCGAGAGACAAACAGGAACTCAAGACCATTCGCGACTATCTCAACACTCTCGGCTTTCAGATTATTCCGATTACGGAGAATATCTCGCACCGGGCAATGATTTATATGGAGGGATATGCCCTGAAGTCCGGCATGGAGCTGGCTGATGCATTGATCGCCGCTACCGCCATGGAGAATTCCTCTTCGCTATGCACCGCCAATGACAAACATTACAAAGTCGTTCCCGATCTCCAATTATCCGTTTTCCGCCCGGACTGACCGACTCAGAATCAATACTTAACCACAGAGGCACAGAGGCACAGAGAAATCCTTTTTATATTCATTAAATCCAAGAACGGCCATCTGTTAGGAAAGTTCCGGCGGAGGGTCGCTAGGGGAACCCGGAACTGTCAGAGTTTCCCCCGCAAACAAATAATTATTTCCCTTACTCGCCGCCGGCGGCCCGCCGGGCGTGATCCAGCGCTCCCGCAGTCGCGGGATTGATCGCCAAAGGCCAAATCAATACTTAACCACAGAGGCACAGAGACACAGAGAAATCCTTTTATACTCATTATTAAGTAGTTGTAAAGAAATAAGTGGTAATTTATACTGCGGGTATCGGGGAGA
>CAIJKT010000581.1 GCA_903821255.1 uncultured Lentisphaeria bacterium
GAATCAATAATAAGATAAAAGTTATCAAACGACGAAGCTACGGATTTAGAGATTTGGATTACTTCTTTCTCAAAATAAAAATGGCAACAGGATTTATTCCAAAGATGAAAGAGGTATACCCATGAAAACACCGAAAGAACCTAAATTTTAAACTAATACAGCATAGCTCCCTTTGAAATTCAGTTTCCATGCAATATTTCCGCTGTTGACGGGATTAATATCAACTTTCAAGATACAGCCTTCGCCAGTGAAGTTTGTTTTCCCGTCGCAATCGACACTTACAAATTCATAACCTTCGGGAATGTATAAAGTCAGGCGGTAAACTTCACCTTCAACACATTTCGAGCTGCCGGATAAAATATTTGCAGCGTCATCCCAGCATAAGGAATTTAAATCGCAGGCTCCCTGGGTTATGTGCCTTGAAGTTGAGATAACTTGCGGATGCAATGTCAGCGGGGTTATGCGCAATACCGCAGTATCCATGGGGGCGATTGACACTTGAAGCGCATCACCATGAATGCCCATGAATTCGCCTTTCCAGAAATCATAGACAGCGTAGCGAACACCATTGCGAGTGTCAATATGCAGGTCGGATTCCAAACTTAGATTCAGCTCCAGCGGCAGTTCCTTGGTATTCATAATGCCTGCAACGTTCCAGTCGCCGGACTCCTTGCAGACCGCAAGGTTGATCAGCACATAGCCGTCACCGTAACTCTTATGCTGAAGGTCCATCGGATGAATGTCGGCAACCGGAATTATCCGCTTTAACATATCAATACGCGCGTCATCCAGCACCGGCAGATTGTCGCCGATGGTTACCGGCAGTCCGGTGAGTCCGTAGAATGAAACGCGTGAGCGGGCCTGCGCCGTAGTGTTGAATTCGCTGCGCAATACCAGATTGTCGCCGTCCGCATAGAACACGACGTTGTGCCAGGGGTAGAAGTGGAAAACGCGTTCGATTGAATTCGCAATGAAGTCGTTCCAGCCGAAGATGTCGCCGCCGATTCTGGCGGCGCTGAACTGGTCCATGGCAAAAGTGATGTCCCGCTCGGTGTTGCCGGAGCAGGAGAGCATATAGACATCAGGCCCGACTGTTTTCCGTGCCGCCTTGACCAAGTTCCGCATGGCGGCATCGGTAGCGATATCCGGATTGTGGAATTTCGAATGGAAGGCATCGCAAATTGTGAAAGTGGCCGGGAAACAGTCCCATTTAATGACTTTGAATCCCCATTTCATGATTTGTTTGAAGATGGCCGGGATATACTCTTCAATAACACCCGGATGGCTGGGATCGATCCACCACTGGCCGCACCATTCAGGTTTATGCGCCAGCAGCCATTCGGGGTGCTGCTTGAGCAAATGGTTCTGCTGCCCGTCATTGGTCGCGCCGATCCAAAGCACCGGAATCAGTCCGAGTTTTTCAATCTCCTCCGCGACATGAGCCAGGCCGTTCGGATAAGCTTCTTTTCGCGGGGTAAAGGTCTCGACGCCTTCCTGACCGAGACCGTCAAAGGCTTTATGGTTCCATTCCCAGTCCACCCAGAGGCAGAGCTTTTCCGCGTATTTACCGAAAGTTGCTGAAAGCAGCTTTGCATTTTCCAGTACAATTTGCTCATTCGCTTTGAATTGAACGGAATACCAGGTCATCCAGCCGACAGGGGGAGTATTAAAACCGTGACGCTTGTCGATGGGGGAGTAAGGAATATTGAACTTGCGTTTGCAGTAATCCTCATGGATTTTGAGCGAATAAGCTCGTCCATGGTCAAGTCCGTACTCGAAGTGAAAGCGGTAACCGCCAGTATTCCAGTCATAGCGGACTTTGAACTTATCGGATGCTTTGAATTCAAGCACTTTATCGCAGAGCCGGTCGAAGAGGGCCTTGTCGTGAATTGAGCAGGCCGGGCCGCAGGCTGTGCGCAGATTATGATCTTCGGTGTTCAAGCGTATGCCGAAGGTGGAGTTTGCCGGATCGTCACCCCATAGCAGCATGCCGTCAATATGGACGATGGCGCGGGCGAAAGTACGGATATGCAGCGAAGTCGAATCCAGCGTAAAGTGCAGTTCCAGAACCGGCGCGCCACCGGGGCCGTCCGAATAGACTATGCTCAGCACATGGCTGCCGGGATTAAATTGCTGCTTACTTTCGATTTTTTTGTAGTCATACGGTGAAATCGATTCGCCCTGGTAGC
Organism: uncultured Lentisphaeria bacterium; assembly: GCA_903821255.1. The sequence goes on from CAIJKT010000581.1 coordinate 2,190, forward strand.
TGCGGACGGAGACTGCGGCGTTCTTTATGAAGGACCGTTCCTCCGTCTGTCCATCCGGTCTGTGGAAGCAGGAAAAAGTATGCGCATTCTCATCGTAGTTGACAGAATAATTCTTGAAGTTGAAATACATTGGCGTCCCCGATTTTAATTGTCTTAATTATATTCTACATGCTGAAAGAGCTGTCTTCAAACTGAAATAATGTTCGAAGGCCGCGGCATACTGTTTTTTGTGTTCGTGTTGCGGCTGAAACTCATTTTCAATTTTGACCAGACTGGTTATCGCCTCGTCAAAGGATTTGTAACGTCCTGTTCCGACGCCGGCGACAATAGCGGCACCCAGCGCTCCGCATTCCTTGACCTGCGGCTTGATGACCGGAATATCAAGGATGTCGGCAGTCATCTGCCGCCATGCTTCCGATTCCGCGCCACCGCCGGAAATATGAACGCTCCGTACCGGACTGCCGGCGGTCCGGAGCCGGTCCAGCGCATCTTTGAAGTAAAAAATGATCCCCTGGAGCGCGGCATTCAGGATATCCGCACGGGAATGGGAAAGCGACAATCCGCAGATCGCGCCATGTCCGCCTGCCGCATAGTCCAGCGGTCCGGTTTCGGCAAAGTAAGGCAATACTACCGGAGTATTTTTCGACTGGCTCAATTCCGCAAAAATGCGCGGATATGCGTTGCCGCCTTGCAAATCGCGAAACATCTCGTCCCGCAGCCATTTAACCAGCGCGCCGCCGGAACCGTGATAGATAAAGCTCACATATTGTTCCGGTATTGCATGACTTTCAATATTCACACCAAGCCGGACAAACGGCGAATTCGTGTCCGGCTGATCATGAACCATGACCATGCAGGCATAAGTGCCCAGTCCCAGCATGGCGGTTCCGGCCCGGCTGACTCCGGCGCCCAGGGCGGCGGCACACTGGTCATGAGTTCCGGTTACGACTTGAACATCAGGCGGCAATCCCAGTTCCATACTCATTTTTGCGGATATATGCCCCTGGGCCTGCCCGGAAGGACGCAAGTCCGGCAATTTTTCCAGATTAAATTCCGCCGCATCCGCAATTTTCTGCGACCAGCAGCCCCTCTTGCGGTCAAACAGCATAGTACGGCAGGCCAGGGAATAATTCGCCGTCATTTTACCGGTCAGCATAAAAGTGACAAAATCCGCCCACGGCAGAAATTTGAATGTTCGTTGATAAAGTTCCTGTTCTTCGGCTTTAATCCGGCACAGGTCCGGCAGCGCGTAGCCGGTTCCGGCGGGTTGTCCGGTAATCCGGTAAATTTCGTCCGCCGGGATTAATGCGGTCAGCCGGTCAAGGTATTTCGTTCCTCTGGTGTCGGTCCCTAATAGCGAATTGCCGCAGATGCGGCCCTGGCTGTCGACCGGCACCATCGCTTCCCCCATCGAAGCTGCCGAGAGAGCTTCGATCCGGTCAGCGCCGGACTGTTTTGAGCATGAGGCAATCACCCGGCAAATCTTGTTCCAGACATCGCCGCTGTCCAGCTCCGCCTGACCGGGCAAGCCGCGAATAATGTCATATTCGCAGTAATCCGAGGCAATAACCGTTCCGGCTGAATCAAATACCGCAGCTTTACATCCTGTGGTCCCGATATCGATGCCCAGCAGACTCATGGTGACACCTCTCCGTTATTTGCGCGCAAAATTCGCGTAGTTCAGCGTCTCAAGAATCTCCAGCATCATGTCAGAGGCCTTGTCAATGGAGTCCATCAGATAACGGTTTGACTCGACCGATTCAAAGTCGCCGCTGAATACAGCTTCAGCTCGTTTGAACAGATTGCATGCGGCGTATTTTCCAGCCTCGCGGGCGATCTTCGTCCACATATTAACGCGCACTACGCCATCGCCGGGCAGGCTCAACATCTGATCTTTATTCAACGAAGATGTTCCATGAAGCACCAGCATCTTCCGGCCAAGCGCGGAAGTCAGGCCCCTGGCACGTTCTTCCAGATATTTTACCGTGCCGCAGCCGGATGCCTGCTGCTCGGTTCCGAGGTCTGCCACCAGAAAATCGATGCCGGTAGTCTTGACGTACGCGGCAGCCCGCTCAAGATAACAGTCGGCAGATGGAGTGCCACTTTTGGCATGCCGGCCGGCCACGACCAGCTCTTCCATAATGCCTTCCACCATAATGCTTTTGCCATATTTTCCGACATAATCGCGGGTCATGGACATATTTTTTTCAGCCGGGTAACGCTGGGTGTCGAACATGGCTGAGGCAAGATATTTTGTGCCTTCAGTAAGGGCCCATTCGTCCCGTTCGGGATCGGCGTGGTCCAGATGCGGCATGACGACTATATTCCGGTATGGCGAGTCGGCGCTGTCGCAAAGCAGACGGAGATGCTCCATAATGCTCTGAAATCCCAGTTTAGCATTCTTGCAGTGGGTTATCCGCTGCGCCTGCGGCATATAGGGATAATTAAAAGTCATGGCAATCGCCAGCGGAACACTCTCGATCTGGTATTTGTCGCAGAGTTTTTTCGCCGCCAGCAGAATGGCTTCGGTATTCCAGTGACTGGCAGTGCAGAAAATAGCCATTGAGACATTATTTTCAATGACTTTATCCACCACTTTCAGAGATTCGTTTTTTGCGGTTATGA
>CAIJKT010000582.1 GCA_903821255.1 uncultured Lentisphaeria bacterium
CTGTCAGTCGGATCGAAAAAATCCAATCCACAATCCTACTCGTCTATTTTTAAATTTTCAGCCGCGCAGAGTATAACGGCAGGCAATCCATGAAAATACAGTAAGCGATGAAAACGATAGTAATACTATCGAATAATAGATAAAAAACCCGGGTTTTGTTGAGTAACTGGCTTGCAGAGTGTAATTTATGACCTTATGGTAAATATAATGCAGTAGGTTTTTCATAGGAAAAGGGCCACAGCATATTTTTGTTATATTAAGATTTTTATTTTTTTATGTATTTCTTTAATCAGAAGGAGAGAAAAATGGCTTTTACCCCAATCGTATCATCTCAGACCGTGACCAGTGAAACCGTCGACGGAGAGCAAACCATCAGCAAAGGCGGCATCGCCAGCGGCACTACCATTGACGGCGGATATCAAACTATAGCATCCGGCGGCATCGCCAGCAGCACTATCATTGACGGCGGGCAGCAAACCATCAGCAAAGGCGGCAAAGCCGGCAATACGGTTATCAACTCCTCCGGCTGGCAGGATGTTGCGTCCGGCGGACTGGCGAATTCCACCGTCATTAACTCCGGCGGTGAATTGTGGGTTGAATGCGGGGGCTCCGCCAGCGTGATTGATCAGCGGGCGGGCGGAGCAATCTATGCCACCACCAGCGCAAAAATCACCAGCGGCGCCAATACCCGCACCGACGGCCATAGCGCGTTTTCCGTTATCAATGGCGTTGCCAGTAATTTTTTGCTGGAGAATGGCGGCGGACTGGAAGTATCGTCCGGACAATCCGCGGTTAATACGATAATCACTTCCGGCGGTTATCAGTATGTCTGGGGCGGCATGGCGAACAGTACTGCAATTAATAGCAGCGGTTTTCTGTATGTCTTTGACGGCGGCACGGCCAGCAACACCATTATCAATGATGGCGGCAATATGAATCTGGGAGCGGAATGGTATCCCGAAGGCCGTGGAGGCAAGGCGAATTCCACTACGATTAATTCCGGCGGCATCCAGAATATTTCATCCGGCGGCACGGCAACCAATACTATAATCAATGAAGGCAGTCAGTTAGTTTATTCCGGCGGCACGGCCAGCAACACCATTGTCAATTCAGGCGGGAGCATGTATCTGTGTTCCGGTGGAACGGCCTCCGGCGCACTGACGATTGACGGCGGGCATGTAACAATAGAATACAGCGATGATTTGCAACCGGCAGCAATGGGTTTCAAGCTGGCCAATGCCCAGGCGGACGATACGCTTTTGACCATTCAGTCCGGCGTGGTCGGCGACATCAGCCACACTGCCTTTACTCTGGACGTGAACAACACCGCGACCGGGACATATATTCTTGGTTCCGGCGCCGACCTTATCGGCATGGGCGGCGCAGTGTTCACGGTGAAGGATGACGGTCAGAATGTCAATGTAAAGGTCGGTTCCAGTTATACTTTTGCCGATGGCGATAAACTGTCACTCGTGCTGACCGATGCCGAGACAGACCAGTTAACGGCTGATTTCACCGCTGGCGGACTGCTGCCGGCTGTTCCGGCCGGTTTAAAGCGGACTGTCACTGGAAGCTCTGTTTTATTTGACTGGAGTGATGCTGCCGGCGCCACCAAGTATGATATTCTGGTTGATGACAATGCGGATTTCAGCAGTCCGGAATTCGAGGATTTGCCGGGACCCAGCCAGGCATCGACATCGCTTGCCGACGGCACCTATTACTGGCAGGTGCAGGCCTGTAATGCAGCCGGCCGCAGTGACTGGGCCGGCGGCGGCAGTTTCACAATTGGCGCGGATATAACTCCGCCGTCCGTTCCGACTGGCTTGACGCAATTAATGGTCGGGAAAAAAGTGGCGCTTGACTGGGCGGACAGCACTGACGCGGGCGGCATTAAACGATATGAGCTGCAAGGCGACAACCAGCCTGACCTTGGCGGCCAGTCGAATGACGCGCCTCTGTATGTAACCGAAAGTAAATACAGCATCACACTTCCGGACGGGATGATTTACTGGCATGTGCGCGCCCAGGACAATGTCGGCAACTGGAGCGACTGGAGCGAGACCTCTTCATTTATGGTAGATCTCGCGCCGCCGACAGTTCCGACTGGATTGAAGGTGACACTCGAGGGAAGCACGCTTAATTATGACTGGAATGATTCGACGGATGCCAACGGCATCAAACAGTATGAAATTATGTCGGACGACTCCGATTTAAGCAATCCGCTTGGAGCAGATCTGATTACTGTTACCGAAAGTGGCGCATCCATCCCCGACACAAACATCGGGACTGTCTACGGGAAGGTGCGCGCCCAGGACAATTCAGGCAAATGGAGCGCCTGGAGCAAACCTGTTTTATTAACTGTCACCGGCACGCTGGAGGCCAATGGCTCCGTCAGCGACTGGGTGGGTTCCACCGATGTTTATAAAATGACACTGACCAATGCCGGAACTTTGAATCTGAATCTGACCGGGTTGAGCGGGGACGCCAACCTGGCGCTGTTCGACGGCAAAGGCAAGCAGTTGAAAATATCTTCCGCCAAAGGACCTGCGGCGGAAAACATCAGCACGGCACTGTTCAAAGGCGATTATTACGTCAAGGTCATCCCGGTCGGCAAAGCTGCCGATACCGACTACACGCTGACCAGTACTTTTGACCCATATCCGGATGATAACGCCGGAGATACTTCATCCTGGGCAAATGTCATTGGCGAACTCGAAGACGGGGTTGCTGTCGAACGCAACGACTGGACTGGTTTCGGCGATCCGGCTGACTACTATCGACTGAAGCTGACCAATGCCGGAGCTTTGAGCCTGAATCTGAATCTGATTGACTTGAGCGGTGACGCCAATCTGACGCTGCTGGATAGCAAAGGCAAGGTGTTGAAGACTTCTTCCACTAAAGGCCATATCGATGAAGCAATCGCCATATCTTTGCAGGCCGGTGATTATTTCGTTAAGGTTGCGCCTGCCGACCTCGGCAAGGGCACCGTTGACAACACCCGCTACAATCTGAGCAGCAAGGTTGATTATTTCCCTGAAGATAAAGTCGGCAATACTGCATCCGGGGCTGCTGTCATCGGGGAACTCGCCGACACGGTTATTGTCGAACTGCCGGGATGGGTGGGGTTCGGCGATCCGGCGGACTACTATCGACTGACGCTGACCAATGCCGGATTTTTGAGCCTGAATCTGAATCAGATTGACTTGTCCGGAGACGCCAATCTGACGCTGCTGGATAAGAAAGGCAAGGTATTGATTGCTTCTTCCGCCAAAGGGCATAGCGATGAAGCAATCGCCATGGCTTTGCTGGCAGATGATTATTTTGTCAAGGTAGCCCCTGCTGACCTAGGGAAGGGCATCATTAACAACACCCACTATAATCTGAGCAGCACGGTTAATTATTTTCCTGAAGATAAAGTCGGTAATACTGCGTCCGTGGCTGCTGTCATCGGGGAACTCGCCGACAAAATTATTGTCGAATGCAAGGACTGGACGGGGTTCGGCGATCCGGCGGACTACTATCGACTGACGCTGACCACAGCCGGAGCGTTAAACCTGAACCTGACTGGTTTAAGCGGCGACGCGAACCTGACGCTGCTGGATAGCAAAGGCAAGGTGCTGAAAACATCCGCAAATATAAGCCGTGCCGATGAACTAATCGCCGCGGCTTTGGCCGCCGGTGATTATCTCGTAAAAGTCGCCCCTGCCGACCTCGGCAAGGGCACCGGCAGCAACACGGATTATACGCTGCGCTGCATGGTTGATTATTCCACGGGCGATCCCTTTGCTACAGCCGTCGAACTCACTTCGAGCGGGGCAACTCAAGGCTTTTTGGGTTTCGGCAACACGGAAGATTATTACAAATTTGAAGTACTGTCGAACGGCGCAACCGTAACCGGCGGTTTGAACGGATTTAATTCAGACGTCAATCTCTATGTTTATGACTCCAAACATAAACTGTTGGCGTCTTCGACCAAATCCGGATTGACTCCCGAGTCAATGGACAGCGGCGTCGGAAAAGTTGCTGCCGGTACATATTATGTAAAGGTGATGCTGGCGGGAACCGCCGCCACCGGGTACGAACTGGATTTCAATCTTGACCAGGCCATCAGCCGGCAAATTATCGGCGCAGCCGGTCCGTTGACCGGCAGTGCGGATACCGGACTGACCGGCGATCCGCTGAAGAAAAGCAGCGGACTGCTGGCCGGTTAATCCTACAAACCGTCGATTAAACCGGATCGCAATCTTAACGCAAGTAAAGATTGCGATTCGGTAAAAATACGGACAATCCTGCGCAACTGCGGAATACAGGTTAAAATCCTGTCAAAGTATGAACACGCTATTGTTAAATTTTCAGCCGTGCAGAGTATAATTGCCTGAATCCTGGCTGCCGCCCAATTATTTTTTGAAATTTTGCCTGCAAAATGTGATTTCGCTTGACAAAAATGGCAGTATACAGTATAATCAGTGTTATGGTTAACCATAACTAAATTTAAAGAGAGATTAAGATGAGCATTCCTGCATATCAACAGATAAAGGATATTTTAAAGGAAGAGATCAAGCAGGGGAAGTACAAGCCCGGCGATGCGCTGCCTTCGGTTAATCAATTGGCCAAAGTGTTTTCCACCAGCCGCAATACTTCGGTTAAAGCCATAACTGACCTGGTTCACGAAGGCATAGTATATACTGTACAGGGGAAAGGGACGGTAGTAAGCGATTTCCGGAAAGAAATAGCCAATGCGGCATCCGGGAGGAAAAGAAACTCCTCCGTACCCTGCATCGGGATTCTGCTGGCGGATTTTGATAATATCGACCATCCCTATATGGCGAAGATCATCAAAGGGATATCTGAAAAAACAAAAATTATAAAATGTAATATGAAGATATTCTGCATCAGCAATTACTCGATCAACGATTTTATTCATAATGAAGATTTCGACGGACTTATCGTACTGACCGAACTGCCGCAGAGTTCAGTTTTTCTGCTCAGGCAGAACAAGATACCTTTTGTACTGGCGAACAATGATATTTACGGAGAAGAGTTATTCAGCGTAACGGTGGATAATTTCAGAGCCACCTGTGAAGCCGTTAAATATTTTTATAATTTAGGGCATAAGAAGATATGCGTGCTGGCCGGTCCGCACTATGCCAGAAGCACTCCCATCAGTTATGCCGCATATAAGTATGCCATGAATGAACTAAACCTTGAAGTCAATGAAAGTTTCTTCAAATCATGCGAATATGGCGAAGACGGCGGTTACGCCGCGTTCTCCAGTTTAATTCAATCCGGCAAAATACCGACGGCGGTTTTCGCGCTGGAAGATTATATCGCCTGCGGCGCAATCAAAGCGGCGGCCGAAAATTCACTGAAAGTTCCCGGAGACCTGTCAATCATCGGCAACGGCAATATGCTCAACGGATCAGCAACCTTCGCCTTAACCACTTTTAACAACAAACTGGATGAACTCGGCGGATTATGCCTGGAATTATTGGACCGGCAACTGAAAAAAGAGCCGGTGAAAAACCATAAAATAAGTTTGAAACCAGAATTGATAGTCAGAGGTTCGTGCGCAAAAAGGTAATTTTATAATCGTAAAATCAACACAAGGAGATCAACATGAAAACAGGAAGCAGAAGATTCACGGCAAATTCAGGGAATTTTACACTCATCGAATTGCTCATCGTGATCGCCATCATCGCCATCCTCGCCGGAATGCTGCTCCCGGCGCTGAATAAAGCGAGGGAAAAAGCACGGACAGCGGAATGCGCGAACAATCTTAAACAATTCGGGCAGGCGTTCATGTTATACATCAATGACAACAACGATAATCTGCCGGTAGGAAGAACTTACGGCCCAACCGCGATGTATTGGAACAGAGCGGCACAGGGCGAGGGATATCTCCAGCCGTATCTTAAAACGGTTGCCGCCGGCGTCGGGATATATTATGGACATGTGACCGCGACAGCCCGCTATCCGATGTGCTGTCCTTCCCAGCCGGCGCCCGCCGCCGGAACTATATATACCTACGGCTATAACAATATCATTGCAAACTCAGGAGTAAGCAGCACATCGCCTTATCCGATTACTAAACAAATTCTGAGAAAAGTGAGCGCGTTCAAGAAGTCCTCGCAAACGTGTTTAGTCGCTGACAGCTTTAATACTGCGAACGGGCCGTATGCGGATATGTCGCTGCAGACCGGCAACTACCCGGTCGGCTATCGTCACGGCGGCGGCGGCAGCGCATTTAAAAACAGCGCCAATATAGTCTTTGTGGAGGGACACGTTGAGGGCCGTAAGTTCGGCACCATTCCGGATGCCTATTCGCCGGGATATACAAATTCGCAGACAAAATCCTATTTCTGGAGCCCGTTCTCGGTCGATCCGGCCACAATTCAATAAAATAAATATATCAGACGCGCCCGGGTTTTAAAATGCCGGGCGCACTCTGAGAACCATTCCTGACTTCCTGAAAAAAATCATTTGCTGTCTTAAAACTTGAGGTTTTGATGAAAAAAATGTACTCCTTATTATTGGGCGGATTCTGTGTGTTCATGATGACCGTTAATGTCGCGGCTCAAGCTCCCGCCGGGGGAATTGATGCCGGCGGAGTCAGTGTTGATCTTGCCGGATGCCGGGCCGAACCAGCCGCCGCGCAGGGCGAAAATCTGCTGAAATTCAGTGATTTTGAAGATGCAAAGGCCGACCTGCGGCAGAGCCGGCTGTATAACTGGGGTGGGGATTTTTATGTTCATCAGAAAGACGGCGATGCATTGAAAGAAAAAATGCTGCCGCTGATAATCCGTAAAATCAGTGAAGACAATCCGGCATCCGGTAAAAAATGCGCGGTTTTGATTACGCCGGCGGCGGTAAATAAATTCCGTGACGACAAAGGCAAGCCGGAGATTTCCAACCGTATTTCGCAGAATATTCCTGTGCCTGAAAGTCCCGGTCCGGTCAAGTATCAATTGACTTTCAAATTAAGAGGAATGCTGGAAAACACTCCCGGCTTAAACAGTTTCCGGGTATTTGTGACCTGTTTCGACAAGCCGGAGCAGTCGAAAGGCAGGCAATTGGGCAAAATGGTGGAAGTCGGCGTTCCCTTGAAGCCGGACTGGCAGAGTAATTCAGTTAATTTCATTGCTCCGGCCGGAACCCGTCTGCTGATTGTTTCTCTGGCATTTTACGGCTGCGGAGAAGCATATGTGGATGATGTGGAAGTCCGGCAGGCGCAGATGGAGGATGGCGTAACCGTCAAACTTATACCGTTTGCCTTTCTGGATAAGATTTTCTGTCTGGGTACCGGTCAGCCGGGAACGCTGGTTTTCGCGTTCCGCAATGAAAATGCGAAGCAACTTGCCAGTCCGGTACTGTATCTGAAAGTTCCGGAGACATTTAAATTAATTGACGTCCGCAGTATACTAAAAGTCGGCGAGGCCATACATGATGCGGATGGAAACGTTACCTACAAAATTGATGTCAGCGCGCTTAAAAGTGACATCAGCAAAGAATCTTACAGTTCCTATAATACTGCGTCGGCAATGCTGAAGACGGCGCTGCCCCCCGGGGAAAAACTCTATGCCGCGGAATACTGGGTGGAAGACGGCAGTTATCGCAGTCCGCCGGAAAAACTCAATCTCAAAGTAATTCCGGCAGCATCCGGCAATACCCCGAAAATATTCCGTTCCGCCGCAATGCTTTCCCGTGAAAGCGATTTTGCCGGTGACGGGGCGAAGGAATTCGTATCCTTCTATGCGGGCAGCGGCTTTAACTGCGTTCACGGAGCTTCCGTTAAGCCGGTATTGGATGAACTTAAAAAAGCCGGAATCGCGCGCTATTCCCAGCCATCCTATCTGCAGGACGGGTATCGGATAGGCGAGGCGAAAAAAACAGAAGACGCGCTTTTCCGCCTGGTCGATGGTTCGCCTTACAATAAACCGGTGGAAGCAATCTGCCCGGTGGAAGTGTATAAACAGGGTCCGTACTACAAAGAGCATGTTGTCGGCATGCTGGAAAAGCTGCTGGTCGGCAAGGACACCGCCGACAATATCATGCCGAACTGGGAACCCTACGGATTCGACTTCAAGGGCTGTTTCTGTCCGCGCTGCAAAGAGGAATTCATCAAATACAGCAAACTGCCGCGGGAAGAGGTTGAGTCCAGGTGGCCGAAATCAATTGTCACTTCCTATCGTGACACATGGATAAAATTCCGCAGTCAGCAGCATGCCATGATGATGGAGACTCTGGAGAAAACGGTTAACGAACTGGGCAGAAAAGCCGGAAAAGATTCTCATTTCATGCCGGAAGTCGCCTGGAGCTATTTCATCGAAAATTCCAACAGCGAGGCCGGACAATACAACCCGGCGGACTTTCTGACGAAACTGCCATGGATTGAAGCATGGGGTCCGTATATCTTTCAACCTTTTACCAAGCCTTATGAATATTACACGGGTATCCATCTTATTACATTCGCCGCCGCCCGCGATATCCGGAAATTCGTAGCAGACAGGGTTCCGGATCAGGCGCAGCGGCCCAACCTGATTGCATTTCCGCACGGTTATCAGCTTAATGACTGGGTTACGGAACCGGAAGCGCTCGCATTTGACTGTCTCTGTTTTTTCCTGAACGGCTGGGAAGGGGCTTTCGCCTACTATTTTCCGCGCGGTTACGACCAGCGTTACTGGGCTGATTTGGCCGAAGTCAACTCGCAGATTGCAGAATATGAAAACTATGTGTTCAAGGGCAAACGCAACTTTTCGGCGAATGTTGCGGCCGTCAGTCCTCTGCCAGCCGCAAATTTTCCGAAATCATGGGCGGAAGGTGGTAACTTTTTACAAAAGCTTCCGGAACTGGCCGGCGCTTCACTGCTGCAATGCGTCAGCTATGAACTCGACAATCGCATGATGATCGCCGCCGGCAATTTCTGGTTGAAGGGCGAGATTTTCTTTACCCTGAAAATCGGTGCTTTAGACAATGGCCGGAAGTATGTTTTGACTCAGCCGGATAAAAAACGCTGTTACGCCAATATGAATGGCGATATCGCACTGACAACTGCCGAACTGGAAAAAGGCCTAATGCTGCATGCCGGGGCATTGCGCTGGAATTTTTATGTGCTGGAAAATTACGAAGCAGGAAAGAACTACGGCAAAATTATCACCCCGGAAATCATGAAAAAAGTTATGAATGAACGTCTGCCCGCAATTGAGAAGGCTGTTCAATGGGAGCGGGAAAATATCTCCGCCAAACAGGAGCAGGCGGCAAAAGAGCTGAGCATGCCGGATTATTCAGGTATCAAAGATATGAGCAGCGCCGGAGTTTCCTGTCTGAAAAAAACGCTTGCCGGTAAAACTGTCGTCGAATTCAAAACCAGCGATATGACATTGACGCTTGACCCGGCAGTCGGCGGCCGGCTGATGAGCTGGACCAAAGGCAGAGATGAACTGGTCAGCCAGGATGAACAAAACGGGCTGGCGGTGGATGCGTTCTGGTGGCCGGACAGAGCCGTCTGTTCCATCAGCACGCCGTACAAAGTCACCGGTCAGTCAAAATCCGGCAGCGGCCTGAGTATTACGCTGGAAAGGGAAATTAATGCCGCCGACAATCATTATCTTGCCGGAATTATAATCCGCAAAACTTATGATATCACACCCGGCGGCTTCAGCCTTACTTCGGAAATCATCAACCAGACGAAGAATGAACTGAAATTCTCTTTCCGCTGGCACAATATGCCGGGATTATTCGAGATTAAAAACGGGATTGGCGGCCGGGCGGCGATGCTGAACGGGAATAAGCCGGAAATATTCCCCAGGCTGTTCATCTGCAAACTCTACCGGTTTGCCGCGAATCCGGATAAAGACCTGGAAGGCGCGTTCAATATGCAAAGCGTATCGACCATAACCAGTCCGAAGACAGTATTTACCGCGCCCTGGAGCCAGACTGCGCTTGCCGCCGAAGTTGATACGGCAAAAGACTTGCATTGCCTGATCTTCTGGGATTCCGGCAAACAGAAAGCCTCAACTTTCGAACCGGTCTTCGGAAAAGTAAAACTCGAGCCGGGACAAACATGGTCCGCAACCATTAAATGGACCGTCAATTGATATTAATGAAGGAGCCTGACAGCATGATTTCAAACAGGAAATATAAATATTACTACTCTGAAGACTTCGAGCAGTTCAGGATACATCTGGCTAAGGACAGAAATTTTTATTACTGGTTCACGCCGTTATGCCGGATAGATACCATAAACGCCGTTGACAAAACCATTGGAACTCCGACAATAAAAAATGTTGATGACGGGAACGGGAACACCATTTTTGAAGTGGACTTCAAAAGCACGGTCTGGCAGGAGAAAAAGGCTTATGTCATCTTCGGCAGAGACAACGTGGAATATTTTGTGAAAGTCAAGGGGAAGGGCGTCATCGACAGGGTTTATTATTTTACGGGCATTCTTGACGAACAGCTTTTTGGCTCAGTGCCGGGGTTCGACACGTTCATCCCCGGATGCACCAATTTTCTCACGAAGAAAGAGCTTTTCACGAATGAGTTTTTCAGCATCAGCGCCGATAACGACACTACGCATTGGGGGCATTCGCTGTGCAGCGGCCCGTTTATGTACATGTTCTCGCGACATGAATCCGAAACGAAGATCTGGGGAGGGCTGGTTGCCGGAAAAGGGTGCAACAGTTTTGATTCATTTGACTTCAACCATAAGCCGCCGGAAATGGAGCGTGAAAGTGAAAGCATCCTCAATACCCAGTCTTTTTCCATAAATTATTCGGGACGTCTGAATGTTGACGGCGAATGGAGAAGCCCCAGCCTTTTCATCGGTTTTTCCAGGAACAAACTTGCCGCCATTGAAGACTACTGCCGCCTGCTGGAAAAGAAAAAAGCCATTTCCAAAGCGGATTCCGGCAAAATAAAATATTCATGGCACCGGAAACCGATATTCTGCGGCTGGCATGAGCAGGTGGCGCTCGGCAGGCGGAAAGTGAATACCGGGACACTTTCAAAGGCGCAGCTTGAACAAGGCAGCTTCATCATGGATGAATGCACCCAGGCAAACCATGAAAAATGGGTCGATGTCCTGCTCGAAAACGGAATTCCGTTCGGCACCCTGATTATTGATGCCAAGTGGCAGAAGGAATTTGCATTGTTCAATGTGGATGAACGCAAATGGCCGGACATGAGAGGGTTCATCGATTCCTGCCATGAACGGGGAATCAAGGTTTTGCTCTGGATGCAGGCATGGACTATGGAAGGTCTTGACGAAAGCCTTTGCATCACGAAAGACGGCAAAGCAGTTGCCATGGACCCCACCAGTCCGGGGTACCGCAAAATACTGGAAAATGGCATTGAGCATATGTTGAGTTCCGCTCCCGGCAGTTTGAACGCCGACGGCCTGAAAATAGATGGCTCATGCAGCATCCCATGCGGCAGGGGAGTTAAAGATCAGGGCGGCATCTACGGCTTTGAACTGCAGCATCTCTACACTGAAATAATTTATAAAAAGGCTCTGTCCGTCAAAAGAGACGCTCTCATCTCGCTTTACATCGCCAACCCTTATTTCCGGGATGTCTGCAATATGGTCAGGCTGGGCGACCTTTATACCGTTTACGGCAGGCCGCTTGATACCCTCCGCGAAAGGGCTGACATTGTAAAAACCGCCATGAGGGGTAAACCCGTGGATACCGACGGCAACTTCAGGTTTTCCCTTGAAGATGATTATCTGATGGAACTTGACGAGCAGCTTGCCATTGGGATTCCATGCATTTACCAGGCGGAAAATCTTTATCAGCACCGGAGTTTCGTGAAACCGGTTTTCAGGAAATTTACGAAACACGATTATGCTGTCATAAGGAATGCTTTCATGAAATATCTGAAATCAGAGAAATTTTGAATCAGCTTATTAAAGATTATATTAACAATAATTACCAGGATTTATAAAATGAATAATATTGAAAAACAGGAATTTCCGGCGGCGAATGCTTTGCGTGCCGGTGTTGCAAAGAGCGAGATTACTAATTGTGATCCGGGCGTGGCGATCAAAGATCCGCTGTACGCCAAAGCGCTGGTATTGGACGACGGAAAAATAAAAGCGATCATCATCACTATGGATGTTACTGCGATAGGAGGCAGAAAAATCAGTGATGGAATGCTGCCGGATGTTGGTGAAGAATTTCTGCCGAAGCTGCGGGGCCGGATTGAAAATGAGTTGAAGATTCCCGGCTGCAACGTTCTGGTCAATGCCTCGCATACTCACCCGGCGGGGCGTATGCTATGCAGTGACGACGAGCAGATTGTCAGAACATTTGACGCGGTGCGCCGGGCGGCGGAAAACATGGCTGAAGTGCGCATCGGTTCCGGCTCCGGCCGCGAAGACCGGATTTCAATGAACCGGACGCTCAGGCTGAAAAACGGCAGACACTGGACTGTCCGCCACTCCAATCCATGCCCGCCTGACGAAGAAGTTGAAGGGCTCGGACCGTTTGATCCTGAAATCGGCATCATCCGCATCGACCGGCTGGACGGGACGCCGCTGGCGGTGGTATATAATTTCGCCTGTCATCTGCTGTTCGGGGATTATCAGGGACACATTACGGCCAACATACCTGGCTACGCCTCCAAAGTAATTGAGAACAGCCTGGGCAACGGAGCGATGGCGCTGTTCCTGCAAGGCGCGGCGGGGGATGTCTGCGACATGACATTCAAGGATTTCGAACGTCCGCGCGATGTCGAGTGGCTTGGCGCAACTCTCGGCCTCAGCACATTGAAGGCGTTAAGCGGGATCGCGACAAAGGACGCAAAACTCAATGTTATTTCCGGGACGATAAGACTGCCAAGGAGAACCGACATCCCGGAACGGATCAAGGCGCTGCTGCAGGAGCAAAGCATGCTGCTCGAATCGCTGCATTTCACCAGCCTGAATTTCAAGAGTTTTCTGCCATTGTATATGAAACATAAGCTGAATCCGGATTATCCGTCAAATTACTCATTCATCTATATGCAGGCTGAACAGACCGGGGACAGCAAGTTTACCGCAATGGATTCATTTAACAGGAAAAATATTGATAAATATCTTCAGAACATTTACGCGATGGAAACGTTGGCCAGGATTCAGGATGATATTGCCACGTTGAGAAAGCACCAGGCGATAAATGAAGAGTCCGGAGAAGATACCATTGAGGCGGAAGTGATGGGGATTAAAATCGGGGACTGCGTTATAATCAGTTCTCCGGCGGAAGCACTGGTTGAGGTCGGTTTGAATGTCAAAAAAGCGTCGCCGTACAAGTACACTTTTATGGCGGCTTATTCCAACGGCTATCTGCATTACGGGGCGCCGGCGGATTATTACGACAAGGGCGGTTACGAGGTGACGGAATGTCTCCTCGGCCCTGAATGGCAGAAGATTTATGAGCAGAAGGCCAAAGAAATAATCAGCCGATTAGAGTAAATCATCACGGGAACGCCACCTTCCAGTGCCGCGCGGAGAAACCGATCAGGAGATTGCGAATCCATGTATACAGCAAGTGTCAAACAGATTTTTCCGCGGCAGAACCAGAGTTTTTAATTATTATTGCCACAACGTCCTCTTTGGTGTATGGCTTGCCGATGAAGTCGTCAAAACCGGCTTCTTTATAGCGGGGTATCTGGTTCGAAAGCACATGCGCGGTCTGCACGATATATTTTGTCTTTTGTCCGGCAAGCTTTTTCCGCAGCCATGTGAGGCATTCGAAGCCGTCGGAGTCCGGCAGCGAAATGTCAATCAGCACCACATCCGGCGTCATTCCGGCCATGCATAGTTCCCGCATGGCGGCAAACGACGGGGCAATGCGGTATTGCGCGCCTGCACCTTCCAATATTTTATTCAGATACATTATGTTAGACGGATCATCTTCAATGACCAGGACGTTTAATCCTTTCAATGAGTTTGACGGCTTAATTTCCGGACGTACAGGTTCTGTGCATTCCACTGCCGCCATCTTTGCCGGGAACGTTATGTTGACGGCAGTCCCCCGGTTCAACTCGCTCTTGATATCAATTGTGCCGCCGAGTTTTTGCAGCAGTCTGGAGACAATGGTCAGCCCAAGCCCGGCGCCGCCGTATTTTCGAGTGGCGGACTGGTCCGCCTGATAGAATGGCAGCATAACATTTGCCAGCTTGTCTTTCGGAATGCCGATGCCGGTGTCTTTCACGGTTATGCGTAATTTATTATCCTCATAACCGGCGATTACTTCAACGCCGCCGTGTTCGGTAAATTTGACGGAGTTGGCGACGAGATTAAAGATTATCTGCTTCAGCCGGCGATAGTCACCGGTGATTCTGGACGGTAATTTATGCGGTTTGAAATCCAGCGAAATATTTTTTTCTCTGGCTTTAAATTCGAACGCGCGGATGCTTTCCCGGATATTTTCCGCCGGATCAAAGACATCGTCCACTTCATTGAATTGTCCGGCTTCAATGCTTGAGATTTCCAGAACATCGTTGATTATCTCTTCCAGCGCCTTGCCGCACTGCTCAATCACCTTGAGATATTCCTGGAATTTAGCATGATCGCTGATGCCGCTTTCCGGCAGATCTTCACTCAGAAGATTGGAGAAGCCGAGAATTCCATTCAGCGGCGTTCTTATTTCGTGCGACAGGGTGGACATGAATTCGCTTTTCGCGCGGCTTGCGGCTTCTGCTTTATTCATGGCGCGGCGCAGATCATCCTCCACCAGTTTGCGTCTGGTGATGTCGTGCGCGATATGGACGCAGCCGACGATCTCGCCGTCATTATTTCGCAGCGGCGTAGTGGAAATGTCAAAAGTGCCGCCGAGCTGCTCCTCCACGACTTCGGCGTGCTCGCCTTGCCCGCTGTGCAGCATTTTTGACAACGGACAGGAAGCCGGCGGCGCGGACAAATTATGTACGCTTTTGTAGCAGTAGCATTCCGTCTGGCCGGTCTGGCATCCCAGCCGCTCCGCCATGGCCCGGTTCACGCGGAGGATGCGGTGGTTTTTATCAAGCAGCATAATCAGGTCCGGAACAGCGTCAAATGTGCGTTCCCAGTCTTCTTTGGCGCGGACCAGTTCCGCTTCCGCCTGTTTAAGGTCGGTGATATCAATGCAACTGCCGATATAGCCCAGGAAATTTCCGTCCCCGTCAAATCGCGGAACGGCGCTGTCGAGCAGCCAGCGGAATTCGCCGTCAGCACGCCGCATCCGGTATTCCATGCGAAATGCATGCCTGACATCGAAATTGGCAGTATAGATATCCTGAGAACGCAGTAAGTCGTCCGGATGTATGTTGTCAGTCCAGCCGTAGTCCTGTTCCTGTTCCAAAGTGCGGTTTGTGAACTCCAGCCATACTTTATTGACATAACTGCATCCCATATTCAACCCGGATACCCGGATCATTACCGGTGCGCCGTCCGCCATCTGCCGGAAACGTGCTTCGCTTTCCTTCAGCTCCGCGAACGCTGCTCTCAGCAGTCCTTCCGCCGTCCCGGAAATGGACCAGAGCAAAGCAAGCACCCCGCTGAACAATGTAATCGCCAGCCCCATGTCCCGCAGCAGATTGCTCCATGCCTCATTCGCCTCGGCAGTAACATTCAGCATTATGACGAGATATGCCACTTCGCGCCCGGCCGCATCCGGCAGGCGGATCACGCTGCATGCAAAACGTTTTTTATCCTGCTTGATATTGAAAATCTCGTCTTCTGTACTGGCATGAGGATGGTGTCTGATCCAATCCGCCACTTTTGCCGATATGCCTTGAACTGTCTGGTGGGTTACCACGAAATCCGGGTAGGCATCCCATTGTCCGGGGAAACCAAAGATCCGGCTTCCAGCTTCAAATTTATCCTTTGTTATATTTTCCTTCCTGACAAGGGTTAGAAGTTCAATATTCATTTCCATGGACAAATGCCTGGTCAGATGCGCGATCTCGATGCCCAGCTCCAGATAGCCGATCACTTTGCCGTCCTGTTTCCAGGGCAGCACATAGCGAAGCGTGAAGGCTCCCATGAGACCCAGGTCGATACCCCAGGCGCCCTCGCCGGTACGCTGCGCGGCAAGCAGCGTATGTCGGTTAATGATATCGCCGTGCGAGTCGGGATTAAATACCCGCAGAAAACAGGTGCGGTCAGGCGCTATGAAATAAAAATGGGTGATGCCATATTCCCGCTTCAACTGATCAAACACCGGTTGCGCCAGCGCGGAGAGCGCCGGAAAGTCCCGCTTCTGCCATGCTTTCAATATCTGCTGGTTGTCAGCGATTTGATCGCTTTGCGCCTTCAGCAGTTGAACATGCGAAGTGACGTTCCGGTTCCAGTAGCGCCGCACCTGTTCTGTGGTGCGGAGCATGATCGTGCGGGATGTTTCCTCGAATTCCCAATATTTATAAATTCCGTAGAGAGTCATTCCGGCGAGCATCGCCAGTGCGGTTGGGAAAGTAATCCAGGCACGCAGTTTTAATATGTCCGGTTTTATGCGGCGGTTGTGCCGGTATACGGCGATGACGCTGCCGGCGAGCAGTAACAGCAGTAACGTGACAGACGTGATTATGTACGGAATGCGGCGGGCGGTGTCAAGGCCTGCCTGCCAGTCGCCGGCTTTGATATCAATGCCAACCACCATCAGCACCCTGCCGCTGTACGGATCGAGTACGGGAACAAAGGCGGAGACAAAAGTGCCCCACTCATCGGTGTAAGGCCCGACTGTGACCAGGCGTGTCTGCTTAAAAGCCTTCCACAGTTCTTCCGGAGGTTTCTGGTAGGAGTCGCCGGGAGGCGTATACTGCTGGTCATCCAGCGCCACGCTGTCCGGACCGAAAATAATCTGGTTGTCGCGCTCCGTCATGGAGTAGACCCATCTGGCATTCGGGATCATTTTCGCTTCATGGATCATCTGCTCCCGCAACCGCTCATAGGCAGGCGTGCCTACATCCAATGCCGTGAAGGAGAGTTTGCGGATCAGCGCCGGGTTGATATTGCCGGCGATTTCCGCCGCCTGGCGGAGCAGACGCTCGCGCATCTCGGAATCCATGCGCGCAACACGCTGGTTACTGTTCCACCAGCCAATAGCCAGCAGCAGCGCCGAAGCTATCGCCAGTAACAGAAATATTCCCACGGGTGTGCTGACTGGTTTAGCGCTCATAAATTTGAATAAGCTACTCCGTAACTTGTTTATATTCCAAAATTCAATATATTCCGGATAATTCTAAAAGCAAGCACTAAAAGTCTACTACTGGACAGTGATAATCCGGATAGCTTTGGAACGTGTAGATCGGGTCGCGGCTGCGGAGTTCTCCGGCGGTATCATACGGCGACATGATAAAAGGGCAGGCGCAGCGTTCGTCCGGCGAAACGGAGTACGCTTCAATCTCCCAGCTTATCGAAAACAGTTTGCCGGAATAACTGTAGGGTGTTACCGGCAGGCTGAACTTGAACGGCAGAGTTCCGGCGGCGTCAACAGAATTTAACTCAAAGCCCTGCACAATATTAGACACGGAACCATCGGTAAACCAGTATACATTCACGACCAGCTTTGCCGGAGATTGCGGCAGTTCCCACAACACCCCGCCCTCGATTTCATCGCCCGGCAGGAATATAACATTGTCATCTTTGATGTTTATCTGAATTGTCATAAATCACACCTCATGCGGTTGCACTTCAATGATATATTCAAGGCGACGGTCCTTCCATTCCTTTTCCGCATGTAATTTCAACTGCCAGATGATCTGAAATCTGCCGGCAGTAAATGAATGCATCGAATTCCCCGGAATTTTGAATTCGGCCGTGCCTGATTTTATATCCCGTTTATCCGCCGTATCCGCCAGTTTAATTGAGGCGATGACGTTTTTAGGGAATTTTTCTTCGTAGAGATTTTCCATGCTTTCAAATCCCTCCAGCGTGATTGCGAGACTGTTTATTGAACGGTAGTCTGGAAGTTCCCATGCTAACGCGACCTTTTCGCCAAGCCGCGGACATCTGTTGCTGATTTTCAGCCTCGGCTGCCCGATGTAATAAAACACAAGGAAATAGCAGAATGCAATGAATAAAGCGGCATTGCCGGCAATAAAGAATCCCAGCAGTATAATAGCAGATTCTCTGTCATCTATGCACCATTGATATTTATACTGAGTAATAAAGACGCTGTTCCAAAGCAGCGCACAGAATGCGATTACGAGCAAGGACAATGTCGGTTTTGATGAGGGAGCCAGTTCAGTCATGCCATCTCCTGAAGATTGTGGAGAATCATGTTTTCCCGCGTAATCTGAAGCCGCTTGTTTCATTGCCCGGCTGCTCCGGTGATTCTGCCGTTGCACAGGATTTCGATGACGGCGGATGCCTGGAGGTTGGCGGCGATGGCGACGCGGGGGGCGGTGTAGCCGGCTTCTGATTCGAGCGAGGATTGACCATCGCCGCAGATAATCATTCTGCCGCGGACTTCGGTCTTCAGGAGACTGCTCCGGCCAAGTCCGGCGATGCCGGAGGCCGTGACGATATAGCGGTCGGGATGCATGGACAGCCAGTTTCTGACCAGCATGGCTTTCATTTCCGCCAGGTCAAACGCTTCCACTAATAGTTCAGCCCGGCCGAATACAGTTTCGACATTTTCCGGGGAAATTCTGCCGGTGAAGATTTCGACATTTACATAAGGGTTGATCCGGTTGAGATTCTGCTTCAGCGCCTCGGTCTTGAACATGCCTGCCTGTTCCGGGAAATATTGCTGGCGGTTGAGGTTGGACAGTTCGATCCGGTCGAAATCGGCAATGATCAAATGATGAACTCCGGCCCGTGTCAGCGCGACCGCGATGTTTGAACCCAAACCGCCGGCGCCGGCAATTCCGACGGCTGCAGTCTTCAGCCGCCCCAGCACCCCCGGCGGATTCTGTGCGTAAAATGCATTTTCAAAACTATCCCGGTCCATCATATCCATACTGATTTACTCTTTTGATTTTCAGTCTGTTTCAATTCTTTGGAGAATCTTATTATAAGAGTTAAGAATACTTTTTCAACTGAAAATCCTGAAATCCCCCAAAAACTTGAAAATGTTTGTTCGTGTGATGAAAAACATCGGGGGGAATGTTTGATATATAAAATTACGGAAAGCTTTTAAAACACCGTCATTTCTATTGGATGAGTTTTTTTACCCTGCGGGTTCTTTACTCTGCCGGGATAATCCGTATTAGTTTTTGACTACTGCCACTTCTGTTTTAATATTCATGGCGCGAAGTTCATTGTGATTATTCCTGCTCATATTTTCATCGGAAATAATTATTGTCTTGATCTTTCTCAGATTGGCATAAGTTACAAACGCCTTGCCGCCAAACTTACTTGAATCGGCCAGGATGAATACTATACCGGAATTACGGATAACCACTTCATTCATAATGGCAGTGCGGTCATCCGTAGTGAGCAGATCTCCGTTACTGGAGATCGCATCTGCGCCAAGGAAGGCTTTATCAAAGTGGTACATGGCAAGGTTTTTCTCTGCAAGCGGTCCGCAGGCATCGCGTCTGGACGGACGGATAATTCCGCCGGTAAGTATGACTTCAGTAAGTTCTGAGAGATTATCCATGCAGGACAGCGAATTAGTTACTATGGAAACACCGCAGATTTCGCCGTGCCGTATGCGGCTGGCCAGCGCATCCGCCATTTTTAGTACAGTAGTGCCGGAGTCCAGATAAATCCGGTCGCCGGAATTGACATGCCTGGCCGCCGCCGCCCCGATAGCGTTTTTTTCAGGAGTGTGCAGCACAGATGAAAGCCGGAACGAGTAATCAGGAGCGATCTCCGGGGCCGCCTGGATTCCGCCGTGAGTGCGGATGAGCTTGCCACTTTTTTCCAGATCGGTGAAAAGCCTTCTGGCGGTAGCTTCAGAGATGGATAGCTCTTCCACAACAGTTCTGATATCCAGCCGCTTCTTTTCGGACAACATTTCCAGCAGGCTGATTTGCCGCATTGCGTCTTTTTTCAAGTTATGCTCTCCTGATTTAATTTTTCTCAACATAATTTAACGCAGGAAAATGAAATTTCAATAATTTTTGATTAAACAAGTCATTAAATGCTTGAAATAATCAAAAGGTAGGGTTATAATCAATAAATAGCGAAACAACTATTTCACGGAAGGTGTATTGACATGCTGCAGAACATATCACGGTCATTACAAGATTTACTAGGCGAAGATTATATCGCCGCAGTGTGCGAGGCCGGAGCTTTTCTGTCTGGGCTCAGCGTCGCAGAACTGAAAGCAGTCGCAGCAGAAAAGGTGGACTTCTATCCTTTGGAATTTCAGCAGCGTCAGGATGAACTGTTA
>CAIJKT010000583.1 GCA_903821255.1 uncultured Lentisphaeria bacterium
CCGACAATCCCGGTCTGCGGACGGATATGCTGCTGCCGGTTTATAAGGCATCCGCGCGTGCCGTCAGGAATTATCTGCCCTTTAGTGACCAGAGGTTTCAAGGCCTTGGATAAGGTTCTGGTTGACACCTTGAAACGGTCTGAAAGCAGACGGATAGTAGGAAGCATCTCATCGTATTCGCTGTCGCGGATGCTTTTTTCTATTTGCCTTGTTATTTCTGTATGTTTTGATATTTGCATTGCAATCTCTTTTAAATTCAAAGTAACACAACTGTAAACAAGATTATTATAATTCCTTCTCGAAGAAATGTCAATACCTGTTTTAAGAAAAATTGATTTCTCCGTTAAAACAAATTTGGAATGCATTAACGAGGCAGTCAGATCCCCGCTAAAAGTCGGATTATGTGCCGTTCGGGGCCCTTTGCACATGCAAGATATATTTATTTGAAAAAAGCGCTGTTTGAACCTGTTTTCACCATTTTGATTGACATTTTTACTATATATGTAAACAGTCACGATTTTTAATAGTAATGGTATTGAATGGATCGGGTAAAGGTTAAACTTAACTAAGAGAGGAATATAGCTTGTGCACAATGGATGAGATTTTCTTGTTGCGTCGTCGTCCGTTTCGGATGGATGCCAGGAGTATATACAGCGGGCCGTGCTGTACAGCATGTGTCCAGGATGTCCAAAACGGGTGTGAAAACTGTAATACATTATATTCAACGACGCTCCAACGACTCGGAGTGTTTATGAAAACTGTAATACATTATACTCAGGATGTCTCTAACATCCCGGGAATCGGCAAAATTTCATTTTGCCATTTGTTAATAAAAAACTTAACCAGACCATCGGGAACGGAGTTAGAAATGTTGTTGAATCCTGAAAATAGTTGTGCTCAAGTGGTCTCCAAGATATCCGGAATGCTGGACAGTCTTTGCAGATTCTCCGCACAGGCAGTGTCCAGATTGTCCAAAATGACAAAATTGTATTTTATTAAGATATTTCTTAACCGGCTGCCGGAAACGCGGACAGAACAATACTGCATATCCGGTGTCCGGATTGTCCAAAATGGTAAATGGCGCCAAACAATAACAAATTGGAATAATTTTATTTATCAAAAAACAGATCAGGTATTGACTTTGCAGTTGGATGGAGTTAAACTATACATCAAGGAACAAGTCGGAACAACGAAGAACATCTGGGCGGATAGGTATTATGATAGAATCTCGACAAATTAAAAATATCTTTGCTTATCAGACGCTTGAAAATGATCTGCGTCAGATGATTTTCAGGAATGAACTGCAATATGACAGTGCGATTACTCCGGAGACGGAACTTGCGCAGCAATACAATATCGGCAGGAACACAGTGCGAAAAGCGCTTTCCAATCTGGAAAAGGAAGGGCTTATCCGCAAAGTGCACGGAAGAGGAACTTTTGTAATACATCCTGATGAACGCCCCGTCCATGCACCGGCAAAATTGAAAATAACATTAGTGATTCCTGAAGATAAGAGTACGCTTGCCGGGAATTTTTATGACAGGAACTTTGTTGCCGGAGTCAGGGAGCATATCTTCATGTCAAATACCGAAATTACCGTTGCCAACCCCGCAGAGCTTTCTTTTAAAAGTCTTTACAGCAGTTTCGGTTCAGGGGCGTTGAATGGCATAATATGGGAACGCCCTGCAAAAGAGACTTTTCCGCTTATCGAGAAATTAAGGGACGAAAAAGTGCCTCAGGTTACTATCAGCCGGAGCATTCCAGGCATCCCCGGCGTCTTTTTTGACGTGGACAGGAGTATCCAGGAAACCATTAAATTTCTAACGAAAATCGGGCATAGGAATATCGCCTTTATTGATGTGGAGCGGAATTATCCTATTTTTATCAACAGGCAGCGGACATTTCTGGAAATGCTTAGAAAGATGGGACATGAATGTCCGGAAAAATATCTGTGCCGTTTTGCCAGGCCCGGGAATTATGACGAAAAACTTGATCAGATTCCACCCGTGACGGCGATTATCGCATCAAGCTTCATCATAGATCACCTGTATTCGTGGTTCGAGCGGAAAGGGCTCAATGTTCCCGAGGATATCTCGCTGATTGCCCTTTCGGCTGAAAATTCGATAGAACTTAAAAATCACCCGGAAATGAGCGCCATCATCGATCCTCGCCGGGAAATAGGTAAAGTCGCCATGGAAATGCTGGAAGGAATTATTGCCGGCATGGATGTCTCCATTGCGCCCAGGAAAATACGCGGTGAGCTGATCATGAGAAAAAGTTGCATATCCCCGGTTTCAAAACTATAAAGGAAAGGACGTTTTATGAAAACGCAAAAGATGAGAAAGGAATTGAAAACGCATTTCACGCTTATTGAATTGCTCATAACCATCGCCATCATCGCGATACTGGCATCAATGCTGCTGCCGGCGCTGAACAAAGCGAAGCTGGTGGCTCAACAGGCAAAGTGTACAAGTAATCTCAAGCAATGGTCCATTGCAGGACACGCATATATGAGCGATTACATGGATTATTTCCCGCCTGCCAGGCAAATAATAACCGGTCATACTACTGTCACCTGGGTGGACACGCTTTCTGAAGAACTTGGGAAACGTACTCTCACCATAAATTCATACCGGTACTTTGCGGACCGTCTCAATCGCAAAGCCATACACAGTTGCCCAAGCGAAACACAGGACGATAATGCGAACTCCACGTCGTACCCTGACTATTTGTATAACCGGGATTTAGGAGCTTCATATTCAGACGGAATAACAACCGACACTCAATCAATACTAAAGGCGTCAAGACTTCCGAAACCGGGAAGAACGCTTTATCTCATTGACGGAATCAGGCTTACCTCCGGCGGGGCTTCTTTCGCCGGAATGATAGATTATGTGAGAAGGACGGAATACGGCTGGACCAACTGTTCCGTGAACTATACGCGTCATCCCGGCCGGGCCAATGTTCTGTTCGCTGACGGACATAGCGAATCGCGCAACCACCCGGTTTACGGGCAATCCCTCGATGTCCAGAATCACGGGGCCGACAATTGGACCAACAACTATTTGTGGTGAAGCAGATTTTTCTCTTGACTGAAAAATGTCTCTGATATAAAACAGGAAGTTCTCTATGTTAAAAATGTTCTTGTGTTTCTGCCTGATTTTGCCGTTTGCCGTGTCCGCGGACAGCATATATGACAACGCCGTGGAAGTCCCGTTTTTAAAAAGCAGGCCCGGCCTTGACGGCAAGGCGTCACAAGTGAAATGGGATAATGCCAAGCATCTCAGTCTTGTAAAAATGAATGGCGGCATTGCGGATAATCCTACCGAGATATGGCTGGGGCATGATGAGGATAATCTTTATGTGGCGTTCAAATGTCACGAAAAAGAGATGAAAAATATTAAAACCCAATGGCGCAATCAGGAAGAACGCGATAATAATATCTGGACTGACGACTGTGTTGATATCTTCGTTGACCCGTTGAACGGTGATCCCGGTCAGACTCGGCACATCATCATAAATGCGGCCGGAGTAATCTATGACGAATGCGGGAGTTTCAAGGGCTGGAACAGTCAAACCAGAACTGCTGTCGGCAAAGGCGAAAATTACTGGACGGTTGAAGCTGAAATTCCATTGGACAACCTTGGGTGCAAGCCAAAAGGCTTTGAGATTTGGAACTGCAACTTCGCAAGAACTAAAATATCGCCGTATGAAATAAGCTGTCTGAAATCAGGGGATAAAGCCCCGCTGAAGGATACCCGGTTCTTTATGCCGTTCCGTTTTTCGACTAAAGACAGCTCGCAGCCGCCTTTTATTATTGAAAGCCTGGGAAGCGGTTTTATTCCGAAAGCCAAAATATCGCTTCCGCAGAGCAGTGTGCCTGGCTACAGGGTGGAACTGGGCGCCATTTCTGCAAAAGGCACTCCGGCGGCAATGCTGAAAACTGAATGCAAACCGGGAACAGAGACTTCCATTTCCTATCGCCGGGCTCCTGACGATATAGCTGTCGCAATCAGGGTATTTGAGACCGGCAAGTCTGAAAAATGCATTTATGAAAATCAAATCGATATTATAAATCAGCATGAAAGCAAAGCTTTAGCCGGCAGAACAGAAAACCCGCTTTACCGGGAACTGCTGAGTGATGAACCGGCCGGACTTGCCGGGCATGGTTCTTTTACATGGTTGCACGGATTGGTGGAACCGTTTATGCGCCCCTTCGCGATGCAGTACGGAACCAGATATGTCGCGGATGAAATGTATAAGATGTTTGCTGATGAAAAACTTCAGGTCGTCATCAATCAGATGTTTATCACCAGCAAGTATCATGGATATTACAAAAGAGGTGTCGCCAACGGCATGAAGTTTGTCGTGTATCCAATGGCCAACGCAAGCAGGGAACGCCGCCATACGCCATTTCTGCCGGACCCCGCGGTGCAGTTGGAATATATGAAAGATATTGAGGCTCTGGAACCGCACAGGAGCAATATCTTTGCCGTGTTCTGGGGCGATGAAGCCGTGGATTTTATAGAAAAGGATGCCATCGAATTTTTTAACAGGAAGAAAGATTCTTATGAATTTATCCGTAATGCCGATGCCGAGGTGAAGGCAAAATACGGATTCGGCAAATACGGCATTCCCGAATCGGCGGATGATAGAAATCCTTATCGCTGGATTGCATTCAGGCATTGGCTGAATGACCGGCTTGTCGATTTCTATCGCAGAGCTTACAGGAAAGTAAAATCGATTTCTCCTGACTTGCTTGTCGTTTCCGATGATCCGACGGCCAGGCAGGATATGGTGTACGGATATAGCGACTTTGCCGGAACTTGTGATATTTTGACGCATCAGCTTTATCCGCTCAAAGAGCCTGACGTTGAGTGTTTCGGTTTTTTGACAAAATATATTACCGATCTCTCAGGCATGCGTGAAGTCTGGCCTGTCATGCATGTGGAAGAATACGCCTGCTCATTCACCCCTGAAGAAACTCTGGAGAAAATCAGTGAGTCCGTTCGTTGCGGAGCGAGCGGCATTCACTGGTTTTTAAATGATACCGCCAATCTTCGCGCCGGGAAAAAGTATATGCATTTCGAATATTACGGGGCGCCGGACCGCTGGCAGGTGGAACTCGGCGCCGCAAAAGAATTGGCAAAGATGAACAGACTCCGCTTCCCGGAACCGGACTGCGCTGTCTTTGCGCCGGAACCGACTATGCGGGCATATCCGGGTGTGGACACCATTCCATCCCGTGCTCTGTATCTCCACTCGTATCTGGCCAGGGGCGTCGGCGCATGGTATAAATTTATCAACGAAGGAACAATGAAAAATGCCGGTCTTCAGCAGTATAAAGTCATCATGACGGCTGATGCAAAATATGTTTCAAAAGATGCCTTGAAATCTATCATGGATTATGTTGCCGGCGGCGGTACAGTGCTGGCGCTGGACCCTGAAGCATTCTCGTTCACTCCCGCAGGCGACAGTCTTGCGTATGAACGTGCGGAACTCCTCGGCATAGCCGATTTGTCCAATGCCTTGAGAGATAATCAAATCAATCTCGGCAAATATAAATTATCCACTGCCGGACTCGCCGCATTTAAGATGCAGCCTGCAAATACTGCCAGAATCACAGGGACTTTTATGTCAGGCAAACCGGCTGTCATAGAGAACTCTTTCGGCAAAGGCAAAGTTGTTACTTTCGCTGTTAATCCTTGTGATTCGCGTCTGGCCGGAAATCCGGAATGGAAACGCTTCTTTCTTGAATACCTGGCCGGCGCTGGAGTCAAGACCAGACAGGATATATGGCGTTTCAAGCTTCCATCCAGCATTATAAAAAATGCTCCGGCGCCGGAAGGCTTATGCCTGACCGGGAACTATGTGCAATGGAGGCAGTTCAAGCCGGTTATAACCGCAAATACCGCTGCTGCAGGCGTTTATTCCTGTACTCCGGCTCCGGACAGCCCGCAGGAATCCGGCAGCATTAAAAAAGATAATATTCCTTTTGAGCAGGGCAATCTGACTGATCGCCTGCGCGCAATTTACGGGGGGAATGCAGATCTGGGGAAAAGCAATATAAATCAATGGGTGGCAGGGTGGAATACGGCAGGTCCGATTTCCATTGACTTCGACTTTAAGAAATCCTGCCCGATAGACCGGGTCGTCATATTCTATCAGAAATATTTAAGAGATGTTGTTGTAAGTGTTTCCGAAGATGGCAAAAACTGGACGGAGACAAGATTTCCGCTTCTGGCAAATGATAATCAGAACCCTGAAGATGTTTATGACAAAGTATTCCGGCTGCCCAATCATCCAGGCGGACGTTTTGTGCGTATCAGTTTTGCATCTCCGTCAAACCCCGATGAGAGCAGACTGATTTTGGGTGAAGTTGAAGTATGGACTACCGGAAGTGAATAATGCCTGTCATTCAAAGAATATAACGGTAATTCTGCGCATTATAGCTAAGGCTGCATACAACATTCCCTATACAGTCCCGTTAATCATCAGGAATTACGCATCGGAAGCATTTGCGTCGCCGGCGGCCAAGCCAAGTTATGGCTGGACACGGAATCAAAATAGACGATAGAAACGGGAGATGCTATTTTGACATCCTGATCGATTATACTATATTTATGTTGAAATTGTATGATTTTAAAACATTTATCAATAAGTACTAGGAAGCGCTAAATGCACATTGTTGACTGGTTGATTATGATTTTGCCGCTGACGATCTGCGCGGTGATCGCCCTTTATTCCCGGCGCTTTGTGCGCAGCGTCGCCGATTTTATGGCGGGCGGGCGTAATGCCGGCCGCTTCCTGATTTGCACGGCACGCAGTGAACAGGGAGCAGGCGCGGTAGTTTTTGTCGCCGTCTTTCAGATGTTTGCCATCTCCGGGTTCACGCTCTCATGGTGGGGGCAGCTCTCAGTCCCGGTGAGTTTATTGATAGCGATCAGCGGTTTCGTCATCTATCGTTACCGCCAGACACGTGCTTTGACTCTAGGTCAATTCTTCGAAATGCGCTACAGCCGCAATTTCCGGCTGTTTGCCGGGGGGCTGGCCTTTTTTGCCGGGCTGATTAACTTCGGCGTCATCCCGGTAATCGGTGCGCGTTTCATGACGAACTTTCTCGGCCTGCCGCATACAGTGTCTGTACTTGGCTGGCAGATTCAAACCTACCTTCTGCTGATGGCGCTTTTTCTTACAATTTGTGTGATAATGACCACTTTCGGCGGACAGATTGCAGTGCTTCTGACCGATTGCGCCGAAGGGATGTTCACCCAGATTTTTTATTCAGTAATTGCGGTTGCTCTAGTCGTTTTTTTCTTCAGTTGGACCGAGACACGCGCCGTGCTCCTGGATACCGCGCCGGGGTACCATTTTATTTTTCCAATCCCCCATATAGCTTCCCCAAAGAGGGAATTTTATGCTCAGAAATCGCGATTTTAGCCAATCTTATCGTTCAAGCTATAACCGTCAAAAAAGGTCTATTTTGGTGCTTTTAAGTTTAAAAATGGCACTAAATGGTGCTAGCTAAAACTATCAAATTTAAGCTAATTATTCATGCTGCA
>CAIJKT010000584.1 GCA_903821255.1 uncultured Lentisphaeria bacterium
CTGGCCCGTATTTATGTGAATGCCATTAATGTGGCTGAAAAATCGGTTGCAGGCACGGTAATTGATGTTCCCAGCTCTAATTACGAGCTGTATATCGGATGGCGCAATGGCTGGATGCTCAATGGTTTAGTTGACGAACTTGGTCTGTGGAGGCGGGCTTTGTCTGATGCAGAGATCATGAATCTCTATGAGGCGGGTACAATATCGCCTTAAATAAATTAGTGATCGAGACATGATATTGGGAATTAATAAATTCAAAGAAATGAAATAAATTAGTAATCAGGGAATAAAAATGAATATAGTATTTCTCGGTGGCGGGTCTTTGCGGATTCTGCCGATTGTGCGGGCGTTGTTGCAGACGCCGGAAGTATTTGACGGCGGCAGCATTCGGCTGGTCGATTTGAAACTTGAACGAGCGGAAGCGGTCGGAACCTTGATTAAGCGATGTCCGGAATACAGGAACGTCAACTGCGAAGTGGTTTGGACTAGTGATATCGACCGTGCGCTGGATGGCGCTGACTTGTTTTACCTGACTACCGCCATTGAACGTGAACCTTCCGATACGCTGGCATTGCAGGCATCGTGCGAATACGGCTATTTGCATTCCGACCAGCTTTCGATCAACGGTTCTTTCCTGGCCGCCCGGGCTGGCAATATGGTGATGAACTTTGCCCGTAAAATGGAAAAGTACTGTCCTGAAGCTATGATGCTGATTTTTGCCAATCCAGTGCCGGTATTCAGCGCGGCAGTGACGAATTACACGAAAATCAAGGCGCTTGGAATTTGCGCCGGATTCGGCAATCATCGCTGGGATCTGCCCCGCATCTGCGGTCGCGACCGTTATGAAAGCGAATGGAATGTGGTTGCCACCGGGGTCAATCACCTCTCGTTCATTCTGCGCGGCGAATATCGGGGGCGGGATATGAACGAAATTCTGAATGAGCAGCTTATCGCCGCCTGGCAGCCAATGCAGATCACATCTTACGATTGCGGTGAGCGCATTCGCGAAGGATTGCAGAAACTGGTTGATATCTACCGCCGGTTCGGAACGATGATTTTCTCTTCGGAAGGCGACGGCATGTCGCATATTCTGTGGTCATGGGGACTGAAAAAGCAGCAGCAGTTATTATCTCGACGGTTGAAAGATTTCAATCCGGAGACAGTCGCCGCCGACAGCCTGCATCGTGTTGAGCAGAGATTCGCTGAATTCATTGCTGTTGCGTCTTCATCCGCTGAGCCTGACTGGAATCCATCGATTGCAAAAAACCGTTTCTTCGGCGTTGATTTCAGCGAAATTTCCGTTCCAATCATCCGGGCGCTGGCCGGGCTGGAAACCATGCGGATTACGGCCAGTCATCCGAATCGCGGCGCGGTTCGCGATTTCCAGGACAATGCCGCGCTTGAATATACAATGGATCTGCACGGCAAAAATATCATCCCGGTTGAAAATCAATATATCCCGTCGCCATTCAAAGGATTGATTACTTCGCTTTCGGAACATCAGACTTTGATGGCTGACGCGATAGCGCAACAGGACGGCAGGCTTTTCGCCGATGCCCTTGAGGCATATCCGATGAATAAATTCTCGGTGGACAGAGTGCCGTATTTCCATCGGATGTTTGAAATTTTCGCCGACTTGCCGCCAGCGTTACAACAAGCAAAAACTTATCTCCGGTGGTAGTTATGAGCGAATTAAACAATCGCGATCGGTTTCTTAGAACTATGCGTTATCAACCAGTGGATCATCCCCCGCTGATAGTGCCCGCTCCCTGGCCGACGGCGCGCAAACGCTGGGAAGCGGAAGGCTTGCCGGAAGGGGTTGACCTCTATGATTATTTTGAACTGCCGCAACTGAAAAATGTCCAGTTAAAACTTGAAACAGTACTTTATCCGCCATTCCAGGAAACCATTATCGAAGAAACAGATGAGTTCGTTATAAAAGTTAATCGTGACGGAGTGAAAGAAAAGAATTTCCGGAACGGGGCCTCCATGCCGGAATTTATCGAGTATCCGATTAAAGGTCTGGAATCTCTGGACTGGTTGCGAGAGAAACTCAACCCGGAGACCCCGGGCAGATTCACTATTGACTGGCTGGAACAGGCGAAAAAAGCTCAGGCTGACGGCGCGTTGCTGCTGCTTAACGGCGGCATGTATTTCGGTTTCCTTAACGAACGCATGGGGACCGAAGCGTTGATGATGACCTATTTCGACGCCCCTGAATTCATTCACGAAGTCAATGAGCTGCAATGTACGCTCTGCGAACGGGCGCTGACTGAAGCTATCGGCAAAATCCAGATTGATTTTATCGGCTACCATGAGGATATGGCCTATAAGAACGGTTCGATGATCTCAATGAATATGTTCCGAGAATTCATGACTCCATATTACCGCAGAATTGAAAAAATTGTCAGACCGGCTGGCATTGATTTGCAGATGCTTGATTGCGATGGCAATATTTGGGAACTGATCCCGCTGTGGCTGGAACTTGGGATCAATATCCTGTGTCCGATGGAAGTGGCTGCAGGCATGGATGTCGTCGCGTTGCGCCGCGAATTCGGAAAGGACTTGTTGATGCTCGGCGGCTTTGATAAGCGTATCCTGGCTGCCGGAAAAAAGGAGATTGAACTGGAACTTGAGCGACTCCGTCCGGTGATTGAAGGCGGCGGCTATATTCCGACCATTGACCACGGGACGCCGCCTGATGTTTCTCTTACTAACGTCTGCCATTATGTGCAGTGCTTGAAAACAATGTTCGGAATATCATAAAGAGAAAACTAACCATGATGAGACACTTTGCGTTTAAAATTCGCGCTGTTCAGCTCGATCTGGCCCGGCAGATGGAAACCCTGGATTTTATAAAGGGATTTATCGACTTTATCGCAGCCAACGGTTACAACACTCTGGCACTTTATCTGGAAGGGCGAATTAGAACTCCATCATTTCCATACCCGTCGGGCAATGAAAGTTATACAACGGAACAAATGCGTGAAATAGTCGGGTATGCCGGAACTAGAAATATTGATGTCATCCCGGTCATTTCCACGCTGTGTCATGTCGGCGGGTTCCTCAGATATCCGGCACTGGCCGGACTGGCGGAAGTCCGCGGCGATTATAATGGCCGTTTCGGCGATAAAACTCTTTGGACGTTCTGCCCTTCGCTGTCTGGAACCACAAAGTTTCTGGAAGATTATCTCACCGAAGTCAGCGCAATATTTCCTTCGCCGTATTTTCATGCCGGCTGCGATGAAGACTGGGACATGGGCGGCTGCGAACTCTGCCGGGCAAGACTGCAAAACGGCGA
>CAIJKT010000585.1 GCA_903821255.1 uncultured Lentisphaeria bacterium
ACGCTTGACTGTGGGCAGTCTCAATATCTTCATATTGGCGTTCGGCACTGTTTCATTCATAAACCATCCCCCCTCGCAACATTCAGCCATGCTGTATTTCCACAATAATAAATCTCTTAAAAATAACCTCATTTTGTATATGATTCAAGCCGCACTCGAAAAGCCTGTTAATATATTTTCACATTTTCTGAAATTACCCTGTTGACAATTAAAACGGTATGCTGTATAATTAACTTAACAAATTAAGTTAATTCATAAGCTTGGTCTGTTTTGCTATAAATATGAACGGAATATCAGATAAAGGGTTCTAATGAACAGCATCAGAAAACACATAAGCATTAGAAATGTTGCAACAGCGGCCGGGGTTTCCACGGCCGCTGTATCCAAGGCGCTTAACAACAAGACCGACATTTCCGCCACGCTGCGCCAGAAAATATTCAAAGTCTGCGATGAGCTTGGCTACCAGGTCAACAGCAGCATACAGGATCTGGTGCGGAAAGGCAGGAACGGCACAACCCGGAACATTGCGTTCATCCTTGTAAAGGCGAAGTTTGCCGACCCGGCCTATGCCAGCGCCATTGACGGCGTGGCTAGAGCAGCTCAGAAGCACGGCCTGCATCTGATTCTCGATAATATGCGGGGTGACGAGAAATCCGTCTATGATCTGCCGCCGATACTGCGTGACGGGCGCGTCGACGGGATTGTCCTGACCGGCAGCATCAACAGCGATGTGATCTCTGTAATTAAAGAACTCAAGGTTCCGTATGTGATTCTGGGCACTTACAGCAGTATTATCACAGATTCTTCTGTGAATGTTCTGTCGGACAACAGAGCGATTATTGAACTGATCGTCAAGACACTAAAAGAAAATGGGAAAAAAAGAATTGCGTATTTTACTGAAGCTCCTGATAATTATTCAGAACAAGAGTATTTAAACTTTTTCAAGTCTGCCATGACTGAAAACAATTTGCCAATATGTGATGAATTGATCTACTGCGGCACCGGACCTTTTTCCGGAGCGATTAAAGTAATGGAGCAAGTATTCATGCAACCGTCGCTGCCATTTGACAGCATAATATCCATCAATTTCAGAACTGCTCAGGAAATAAGCCATTTAGTCATGGCATATTACGGAATCGGAAAAGTTCCCAAAATCACGGTTGGCACTTGTCCGCCGTTCAGTTACTATAAACTTCCAGTCCCTGCGGTTTATAGCGAAATACACCTGGACAGAATTGCCTTTGAGGGAATGAATATCCTTAACGACATCATTGTCGGGAAAACAGAATACATATCGAAAAAGATCATGCTGAATCCGGAAATATGCATCGGCAGTAAGTAAAAATTGAATAGTACAATAAGTTTCAACAAATAAAACATAAGGAGAAGGAAAATGAACTCTAAAAGAAATTTCACACTCATTGAATTGCTTGTGGTAATAGCTATTATCGCAATTTTGGCCTCAATGCTGCTGCCGGCGCTTAACAAAGCCAGAGGCAAAGCCAAGGAGGCCGGTTGCCGTAACAATCTTAAACAGATTGGCACTGGTTTCTGTTCTTATATTACTGACTATGACTATCTGCCCAAACGTGGAGCGGGAGGCGGAAACATTCTGTATTGGCAACATCAGATAGCCCCTGCTATGGGGTGGCAAGTATTTCCCAGCGCATCATATGGGCTGGCGTTCAGCGTTTATGTCGATTATCCGACTTTAAGATGTCCTTCAGA
>CAIJKT010000586.1 GCA_903821255.1 uncultured Lentisphaeria bacterium
ATTTATTCATGTTGATTTTCTCCTGATTTCATAATTTTTGAATAGTTGTTTAAGGCGAAATCCTGTTATGCCAGATTTGGCATAACAGGACGATATGTGAGGTTAGATAAAAAGCATAAACGCAAAACAGACAATCCACACTATAAAATATGCCAGGTTTTGCTTTAACGCTTTTGCCCGCTTGTAGAGATACACCGGCACGAGCCAGGCCAGCCCTTTGAATTTACTGGCATCGTGCCCGGCCTTCTGGAGGCAGTTGGCATCATAATAAGACAACCCGATATTCAGCGCCACGGTGATCATGAATAGGTCATTAACATCCATGTTGGCTTGACGAGCTACCAGATGTTCCAGAATTGTTCCGATAATTGGAGCAAACGCCAGAATCCAGATCACCGCGTTATTGACTTTATCGCCACTCAGTGGCGGAGGCAGACTATCATCAATATGCGATTTGAAATCGGTTTTTTCGATGTTTACCCAATCCGGCATACCTTTTTTCCAGACTACACTATCTTTGGTCAGGATACCTTCTTTGACCATTTGCTGGATTGTCGCTTCGGTTACGGGTCCTTTGCGTTCGCCTTTTACTTCGTAATACCACTCGATTACTGCTTCTTGTTCCATTTTTTCGCCGTTTGTTGTTTGTTTATAGAAGCTTCTGCTGTACGCTCAAATTATTTAAGTTTTCTGTTGCAAATATTCCATTTATTTCTTCTTTGTTCTCCACAGCCAGGACGGGGCATTGCCGCCATTCTTTGCGCTGCTGCGATAAGCCAGAAATCCTATAACTGCTCCTCCGATAATGCCGCCGATAATACCAGCGAACATCATGCCAATCCAACCTCCCACGACTAATCCGATCACAGTCCACAGCCAAACGGTTCCCTTTACTACTTCTTTTGTTTCCATTGTAAATTACTCCATAGATTTCTGATGTTAATGTAAATCCGGTCGCAAGGTCAATTATACTTTAAAACTCCTCCCTTTTGTTGACTGTTATTAATACGCATTTTCCAATGCAAACATTATGCTTGCAATTTTCAATTAGATAAAAGGCCGTTCTTTGAATGGCTTTGACAATGGGGAACGGCGGGAAGTTGAAATTCCCTGCTTGATTGGACACATGTATCTTGTGATTTATGAAACTCCGCTTGTCGCCCGTCATTATTGCATTCCTCAATGACAGGTGCAGAAAAAAGGACGTAGCCCAATCGCACTCAGTAGAGGCATCGCCAAACGCCCGCCAAGAATACGAAAAGACCACGCCCAAAGGGGGCGTAATCTTTTAACAGTATTTCTTGGCTAAAATTGGCGATTCTCTACTGAAACTCTGTCAAAGTTTACGTTAAAATTGTTTAGTTTTTATTATTATTCTGGACAAAAAATCCTTTGTTATGTTATCAGCACTAACACACAATAGCATTACAGACTTTTTTTTCAATAATCTCTTTTCGCTATTGCGAAAATCGTTTTATTGAATGCGTTGTCATACATTATGCATCACTTCTCCATCAAAAAAAGAAGCGCACCCATTACAGGCCGCGCTTCCCCCACAATAATCCGCATTGAAGCTGATTATGACTTCAGGCTGTAGATGAGGATTCCAGTACCGGCCAGAACCGCGCCGATACCGATTCCCCATGCGGCATAA
>CAIJKT010000587.1 GCA_903821255.1 uncultured Lentisphaeria bacterium
GATCAGGTTTATATCTGGCAACATATTCGGCAAAGCTATTCTGATCCTGATAGAACCAGCAACCGGTGGAACCGCGCACGGAGATGATGAAATCAAGATCGGATTGAGGAAAATCCCGCTTGACAAGTGTCTGAAAAACAGAGTTATAACTGTCATTCATAATGCTGTCGCCAAGCATTACAACTTTCCACGGTTTACCGCTTTTCAGCGCGGACGCCGTTCGGGGAAGCCGCTTAAAGGAATTTGGGGAGGGGTGAAACTCCAATGCCGGGAGTTCCGCGTAGAGCGTATCGTTCCACCTGGCGGCGGTTTCCACAGGAACTTTTTTCACGACAATATCGCTGACTGCAACCCCGCCTTTCGACTGGAAAGCGAGCTGTATGCTGGAGGCGGAACTTTGTATATAGAGCATCTGGTCATAATCTGCCTGGGCCTTACCCGGATAAACCGCGCTGTTGGTATCTGGAAGCGGTTTGCCTTCAGCATCGAAAAAATCCACCCACCAGTAACATTGTTCACTGGTCTTCGCTTTGAACTTGAGATTATAATAAGCTGATTCTCCCGATTG
The DNA here is from genome assembly GCA_903821255.1 of uncultured Lentisphaeria bacterium. The sequence continues at coordinate 569 of CAIJKT010000587.1, forward strand.
TTTGTCGAGTTTAATGACCGGGGACTGCATCCGTCCGCCTTTGCTTTCATAGTAACCTTCGAATGGCACATAGACCATTTTGCCAGCTTCCGATTTCAAAAACTGCCAGCCCTGCGTCTGGTTGCTGATTTTGCCCGGGCAGGAATACAGCACATCTCCGGCAAAACCGGCGACGGAGATAACACATAATGCGGCAGTGGTAATGGTTTTTTGCACAGTGGTCATATTTCACCTTTATTTAAATTAACCATTGGACAGAATTGATAACTATCCTTTAGCAGTGACTAATAGTGTCCATACTCTTCGACTAAATCGCTGACCAGATTTACCAGTTTGATATCGCCGTCCGGAGGAACCTGATCGGCTACGCCCAGCATGAATTTACCTGAATTTTTGTGCAGCCGGATAATCTCTTTGACATGCTTTTCCATGTCGGCGGCGGTAAATGGCGGCGCAAACATCGCGCCGGGTATGCCGCCAAGGATAAGAATATCCGGGCCTGCCACATTCCGGATATCTTTGAGGAAAATATCGCCGACCGGTTTCGGGGTGAGCGCATCTACACAGTCAATTCCGGTACTTGCAATCTTATCCAGTACTCCGTATTGAGTGCCGTCAATATGGATCATAACTTTCTTTCCGTGGCGGTGAAGACTGTCGGTACGCCTGGTCAGGCAGTCGCGCATATAGCGGTCGAAATATCCGCCCATGGTTTCGCCGGACAAATTTTCGCAGACCATCACATACCCGCAGCCGCATTCTCCGGCAAGCCGGAGCAGCCGTTCATGGCTTTCCGCAATGGCATCCAAAGTCTTTTCCACTTCGGATGTTTCGTCAGCTATAAGGTAGGCGAGATCCATGACTCCGATCCAGGTTTTGTTGAGTTCCGTAATCGGGGTGCCTGGAACCGCAACAACAGGCAGTCCAAATTCCGCGCAATCGCGGTCTATCGTTTCAATCTTGTCCGGACACGGCACATACTGGCGGTTTTCCATAATATAGCGGACCGTGCGCAGATCTTCAACTGTCTTTACCGCGTGTTCGGTAATCCCCCAAGAGAAGGAAGGGATGGAATACTCGCGGCGTTCGGTCAAAACTCCTGCCGGAGTATGCCATTGAATCGTCATTTTACCATCTGCCTCACTGGATTCGACGCGCACCTTGTCCCCTTCAATGGTGTTACAGGCACAGCAGCCTGGAATATATTCGCCGACATTATAGTCCCGGTGAAGCTGCCCGATGCCGCGTTCTCCGCGCCAGCGTTCAGGCAGATCGCCAATCTGCTGATGAGCGCTGTACCAGTACGTTAAGTCGCCATACCATACCATCGCGTCAGGCGCGCCGCCGCGGAAAACAGTTTCAATCCGCTCACGAAGGGTCATGATTAATTTCCTTTTTTATTATCCTGAAGTTTTCCTGTTTTGAACCTGTCTGCCAAGCCTCAGCTTATTCAACGATGGTTCACTGATCTCCCTTACTCCGGAAAAAGTTTTTTCGGAATATCATCGGGTCTGTCTGGAATTACTGTAAAATTCACTTTCTATTTGCCTTTTTAAGCATATGCGTCACGATCATTAACAATAAATGGATCTTCTATGCTGGGAAATGTCTGGTGCGGTTCATTCTGATACCAGTAAGCCACCGAAGCGATATCATCCTCAAGATGGGCATAACTGTAGCGATTTTTCCAGCCCAGCGCCTGTATTGCTATCTTGATGTCCTGATCGAATCTAATCGGATCCATGATATGAAACCGGTAAAGCCCGTGCCTGGTGCCGTCAGAGTAGGGATAGCCAAGAAACGGTGCTGAAAATGTTTCTCCGAAGCACCAGGCTCCGCCGAAATAGTCCTCCGTTCCGGTGCCGCAGATAGTCGGGAATTCCTGATCGCCGTCGAGCCACACTTTGAATTCGCCTTCCCCCCACCATGCAGGACGCCTCTGCTTCCAGGCCATATAACAGCCGACATAATGCCCAGTTCCTTTTACTCCGTCAAGAATGATGTGATCTTCCATCGGCTGCACTGGATTTGACCGCCGGAACTGGGCATGAAAATAAGCTTCGTCTTTGTCAATTTCAGACAAGGCGTAGTTGATTGTATAGAAGAACGCATCAACATCTTCAACAAACCGGTTCTCCAGCGTAATGCGCACATGTTTCCGGAACGGCATGGGGAAATAGCAGTTCATCCCGCCGGACGGATTGACGTTTATCGGCAGCGCCAGCACTTTAGCCCGCTGCATAAAGCCGCAGCAGAAAAACTCGCCAAGCGGAACTTCCACACTGGGTTCCTTCTCGTGATCCCAGTAAATGCGCATGATGATATCACGGTAATTGATTGGCTTGAAAGTGAACCACATGTGCTGAATTATACCGGGTCCGCCAACATCCATAACGGTAGTGGCAGTATTGGCCGGCAACTTAATGCACGGCCGCACTTTCCAGCCTTGTCCTCCGCGGGTAAAGGTCGATGAAAAGCCCATTTTTTCAAAATGTGCCACCTGGCCTATTCTGGCGACATCCTCTGCTAATTCGCCAGGTTTTGTCATGCCGCCTCTCCCTTTTTCTCCATACACATTTTCCGGGGAGATGGAGCGGGTTTGGGATTTTGACAACTTGGAAATACTGCTTAAATTTACCATATTTAACCTCTTTTTTATGTTGCTAAACCGCATCTGTTTTTGTTATTTTAGCGTTTAAATGAACTCATGGAAAAACTCTGTTCAAACCGGACAAATATTCCGTACCCAAACCGTTTCCTCTTAAGTAGCATTAATTATTTATTTCATCTATATATGTTAGTGCCGTTTGTTATATGCTATAATAAGCTAATTTCTTTTTTAAAATCAGTATCATGAACAGCATCCTGATGTTCGATGTTTCAACTTTTTAGATCGGACGGACA